>DIZH01000008.1:0-288 GCA_002429325.1 Patescibacteria group bacterium UBA6033
TTCGTCCTTTATTTGTTTATCCACGCACTACTCCATTTGAAGGGATGGGCGCATGGCGCTACTATGGAGCAATGGGAACGAAAACTCTTAGCGCAATTCGCGTCGAAACGAATGCGCACTGCGCATGTCTCGGAGAATAGCGACCGGCATCGACATCGGGACCTACCAAGTAAAGGTGGTGGTGGTCGAAGAGGTCGCTGACAAGAACGGAGGTCGGCAGCTACATATCATTGGCACCGGCCTTGCCGAATCAAAAGGCTTGCGCCACGGCTACATCGTCAATAAAGA
>DIZH01000008.1:516-9846 GCA_002429325.1 Patescibacteria group bacterium UBA6033
GTGCCTATACGCTCGGCATTCCTCGCCGTAGGCGGCATCTCGCTCGACGAAGCCCGTGCGACGGGCTCTGCCATCATTTCGCGCGCTGACCAGGAGATTACCCTGCTCGACCTCGATCGCGCCGCCAAGGCAGCCAGAGAGGCTGCAGCGCCGGGATTCCTCAATCGCCACGTACTCCATAGCATTCCTCTTGAATATCGTGTCGATGGAGCAAAGACGCTTGGCGACCCGGTCGGAATGAAAGGCGTCCGGCTTGAAGCCGACTATCTGTTCGTGACCTGCCTCGCACAGCATGAGGACATCCTGACCAAAGCGGTTGAAGATGCCAACATCGAGATTATCGACCAGATGGCTTCCCCACTTGCGGGCTCCTATGTACTCCTCGATGGCGAACAGAAGATGAAAGGATGCGTGCTGGCAAATATCGGCGCAGAGACAGTCTCCATCGTGGTCTACGACGAAGGCATTCCGGTATCCGTCAAAGTCTTCCCTATGGGTTCGAGCCACATCACCGATGATATTGCGCTTGGATTCCGCATCTCACTCGACGAAGCCGAGCGGGTAAAGTTGGGACGGCTTTCTGGCCAAATGTATCCGAGAAAGAAAGTGGACGACTTAGTGACGACACGCTTGGTCGCAATGTTCACACTCATTGATAAGCATCTCAAATCACTCGGTCGTCGCGGCCCTCTTCCTGCTGGCATCATCATCTCAGGAGGCGGCGCAGGTACTGGCACGATAAGCGACATCGCACGCGGCTCGCTCAAACTTCCAGCGCGTCTTGCTGAATTCCGATTGTCCTCTGATGCGAAAATTCAGGACGCAACGTGGGCAGTCTCGTATGGTCTCGCGCTCTGGGGGCTCACGGGAGACACTAATACACCGAAAAAGAATTTCCGGGCGATGTTCGATAAATTTTTACAGCAATTCCTTCCCTGATTTTGAGTTCTGCCGAGCGTGTCAAAAAATATTCAAATGCGAGGCACGGGCAGATGATTTCTGGAGGCGTACTAATGGTACGACGGAAGAAATCAGCGAACGCCGTAACGAAGCAGATGAAGTTTTTGGGCATGCTCGCTACGGAATGTCAATATTTGCATATGTCTCGATTCTGCTATCATGAGGAAATCGCAACCGCATACAGCTATGTCAAAACGCGTTGAGCCCGAGATTGAGACCTTTGCACGAATCCGTGTCGTTGGTGTGGGCGGCTCAGGGAAAAACGCCATCAATCACATGATTGAATCGAAGGTGCGCGGGGTGGAATTCGTCGCCATCAACTCCGACGCCCAGGACCTCCATCGTTCTCTCGCTAAGCGCAAGATCCATATCGGCAAGAATCTCACCCGCGGCCTCGGCACGGGTATGAACCCTGAGCTCGGCAAGCGCGCCGCTGAAGAGACGCGCCAGGAAATCCAGGAGGCTCTCTCCGGAAGTGATATGGTGTTCATCACCTGCGGTATGGGCGGTGGCACTGGCACCGGAGCATCGGCAGTGGTCGCAAAGATTGCAAAGGAAGTCGGCGCTCTCGTCATCGCCATCGTCACTAAGCCGTTCGCATTTGAAGGAGCGCAGCGCAAGGATATCGCGGAACGCGGTCTCGCAGAACTGAAGAAAGAAGTTGATGCGTTCATCGTCATCCCGAACGACAAACTTCTCTCCGTCGTCGATTTGAATACCACTGCGAAGAGCGCATTCGCTATGTGCGACGAGATTTTGCGCCAAGCAGTCGAAGGTGTCTCTGACATCATCACGACCCCGGGCGATATCAATACTGACTTCAACGACATCAAGGCAATTATGGAAGGCGCCGGTCCAGCGCTCATGGGCATCGGCATCGCCGATGGTGACGACCGTGCAGCTGTTGCAGCGAAACAAGCAGTGAATTCACCTCTCCTTGATGTCTCTATCGGCGGAGCCAAGGGCATCTTGTTTGTCGTCGCGAGCTCAGACGACCTCGGCATTATGGAAGTGCAGGAAGCTGCAAAGGTCATCAATGAGTCTGTCGACAAGAATGCCAAGATTATCTTCGGTATGATGCACGACGAGAAGCTCAAGAAAGGTCAGATTCGCATCATCGTCATCGCGACCGGCTTCCCCGAGAGCGCAGCCCACGCCTCGCACTCAGGTCCTGAGCGATCTCTGTTCGCTCTGCCCGTAGAACGGCGTGAAGAAGAACGCGGCCGCATTTATCACGAAATACTCAAGCGTGACGTAAAAGATATAAAGAAGGACGCGGAGAAGAAGGAAGTTTCTGAGGAGAAAAAAGAGGAATCAGCCGTCGTCATTGAGAAAGAGGAGCCTATCGTCACTGCAATGCCCCAGAAGCGTGAGGAAATCATTCCTGCTCCAGAAGATGATGAAGCATGGGGAGCTATTCCGAGCTTCCTCCGAAGACACAAGAAGTAAGTCACTTATACGAAAATAACGAGCCCTCGCGCATTCGCGCGAGGGCTCAAAGGCTTGTGTGTCTGATCTAGAACGTCCGAACGGCAGGGATCCCCACCACGATTTCCTGGCTGGGGTTCGGGTAGCTATTGACTCCGAGATTCATTTCCCCAAGGTGGCGGACTTCGATGCACACACCGTAAGCATCCGAGTCGATGCTAGATGTCTCAAGGTCTCCTTCGTCTTCTTCCGATACGTAGTCTCCGCACACCGCTACATGCGTCGTAAGGCACCACACCACTTGAGCCGCGTTCGGGATTGACATGGACTCTTCAGTCATGAGGCTGAGTCTTTGTGTCCGATCCTTGGCATAACGGATAGTGCGTGGGTCGGCCGTAAACGCAAGCCAGCTTGGCTGGACCTTGTCACCCTTCGCAAATTTCTGCGCCCTGTCCGCATACCAACCGCCTTCTTCTTCGCAGAAGAAGCCCGGGTACAGTCTGCGAACGTCGAGAAGCGACATGCTCTCGGGCGGACCCGCGACAAGCATCATGCCGTTGTAACGGCACCACCTGAGCGCATCCTTGCTCGGGAGTGTGTCGCCGAACCTGTCCAACTGTTCGTCGGTGTAGGTAATACCACGCTTCAACGCGATCTCTTCGGGCGAGACGAAGTTGGAGCCCAGCATTGTCCGAGCGAAGTCGTAGTTCGTCGGCCCCGTGAACTGCGCGATTCCGGCTTCCAAATATGCCTGCCACGCGTTACCGCGACCAAGGAGTCGTTGCAGACCCTCTCGGCTCGGATTAGTTGCAGCGAGTGCCTTTCGGCATCCGTCGGCGGCGAAACGGTTGTACTGTCTGCGTTGATCAGAGGTGATCATTGTCATGTCATTCTCCTGGTTGTGCCCCGCGCAGGGCGAGCGGCTATCTCGGAAATGAGACGAGCTTTTTACGGCCTAGTTAAATGCCTTGCGGCAATAATTGTAAAAGATAAGCCGTAAAAAGCTCGTCTCATCAGTTTTGGACCTTTCAAAGAACTGGTGATAACTATACCATGTACTTTGAAACTTGTCGAATGGTTCTGTACTGGATGTATTACACCCTGTTATACTTGCTCTTATGAATGACCTTATTATCATCGGCGGCGGGCCCGCTGGAGTCGCCGCCGGCGTATACGCTGCGCGTAAACGCTTGAAGACAGTACTTATCGCTGAGGAAGTCGGCGGACAATCAGTCGTTTCAGAAGGCATTGAGAACTGGATCGGCTCGCCGAAGATCCATGGCAGCGAGCTTGCGAGACTCTTTCGTGCGCATCTTGATGCAGTGAAAGGCGGCACCCTCGAGCTTGCTCTCCATGAACGAGTCATCTCTCTTGCAAAGAAAGATGATGGCACCTTCCTCGCCACTACCAAGAATGGTACTGAGTATGCGGCCCGCGCAGTACTGGTCGTCTCTGGCGCAGGTCGCCGCAAGCTCGACGTGCCTGGAGCGGCAAAATTCGAGAACAAGGGAGTGACCTACTGCGCATCCTGCGACGGCCCCCTGTTCGCTGATATGGATGTAGTAGTTGTTGGCGGCGGCAATGCTGGCTTCGAGACCGCGCTCCAGCTCCTCGCGTATGCGAAATCTGTCGCAATCATTCATCGCCACCAAGAATTCAAAGCGGACCCCGTCACGGTCGAGAAGGTGGCTGCACACCAAAATATCCGCATTATCCGCCATGCCGAGCCAGTTGAGGTCGTGGGCGAACAGTTCGTCACCGGTTTGAAATATAAGAATAAAGACACCGACGCTATTGAGGAGCTTCCCGTCTCGGGCATCTTCGTCGAAGCAGGAGTGATGCCAAATACCGATTTCGCAGAAGGTCTCGTGGAGCTCGATGCCGTCAAACGCATCAAGGCCGATCCACACAATCAGCGCACCAGTATAGAAGGTATCTGGGCTGCTGGCGATTGCACCGATGAGCTCTATCATCAGAACAACATAGCCGCCGGCGATGGAGTAAAAGCGCTTGAGGATATTTATTTGTGGATAAAAAAGCACTAATCAGTTATGTCACCTGAACCGTTTGTTTCAATTATCATTCCGACTCTGAAAGAGGGCTTATTTTTAGAGCGCACGCTGGAAAACCTAAAATCGCTTCAATTTCCCCACGAGATTATCATCACCGATGGCGGCAGCACTGACGAAACGCTCGACATTGCCAGGCGCTATACTGACAAGATAACGGTGTGGACCCATCCCCACCGACAGACATTCGGTCAAGCGAAGAATGCTGGTGCGGCGCTTGCGACAGGAAAGATATTCGTGTTCATCGATGCTGATGTCATCATTCCTGAACCGCAGAAATTCTTCGAAGAGATTCTCTCCGTATTTGATGCAAGGCCAAAATTGGTGGCCATGACGGTACCACTCAAACCGTATGCGGATAATCACTCCTGGGTAGATGCGTTCTTCTGTGCGCCTCTCAACTGGTTCTATGTTATCTCCAACAATATCTTCCATTCTGGAAACGCCTCCGGGGAATTCCAGATGATACGACACGAAGCGTTCCGTAGGATCGGTGGCTACAAGGAGCATCTTGCTGCAGGCGAAGACAATGAGGTGTTCCGCAATCTTGCTTCTCATGGCCGCACGCTTTCCTACTACAAGCTCTGCGTGCGCCATTCGCTCCGCCGGCCGCACAAGCTCGGTTGGCTGCGTACCTATGGCATCTGGATAAAGAACGGCTTCTCGGTGGCGCTCCGCGGCAAAGCCGCGTACAAGGAGTGGTCCGTCGTGCGCTAGACATGCGATATCGATTCTTCTCGTTCGTCATCCCGGCCCATAACGAAGCGATGATTATCGAGCGGACACTGCGCTGTCTCAAGGACCTCGACTATCCAAAGGACCGCTACGAGGTCGTCGTCGTCGAGAATGGCTCGACGGATGGCACCTACGAACTGGCGCTATCCTTTGCATCGGACACGTTCAAGATGCTTTCCTCCCCAAAGAAAGGCGTCTCACGGGCACGCAATCTAGGAAAGAAAGCATGTTCGCCAAACCTCGATTGGTGCATATTCATGGATGCTGATGTGTTCCTGAAAAAGACATTCTTGCAGGAGTTGAATACGTATCTCGGAGCGCATCAGCAGGTCGGCTATGGCACGACAACCGTCCTGCTCGATACTGACGCTCTCATAGGGAAATTCTGGTCCTTGGTCAATAATGTCTCGTACCGGATATTCAAGACCTTGTTCACAATACACATCGTCAGGAAAGACCTTTCGGCACTGGAATCCTACGATGAGGAATTGGTTTCCGGTGAGGATATCGCCTATGGAAGAGCGCTCGCGCGGCACGGAAAATATTTCTACATGAAGACGGCATCCGTCGTCACGTCTGCGCGCCGATTCGAAAAACGAGGGTACCTGAAGATGTTCTTCGTCAACATGTTCCATGGTCTCTCTGTCTTTATTCTTCCCAAAAAGATTTTGAGGGACATTGAGTGGCAAGTCATCCGCTAATCTTGCGACTCGTCCCCTATTTCATCCTGTAGATACAAGCTATTTCCGCACCTCGGTGCCATTGACTTTTTATATCTTTAGTGCTATTATATAGCTAGCAGTTAGCGTTCCTTTCAACCCCGCCGCATTCGCGACACAACCTAAGAGAAAGGAGGCCCCGATGAAAGTTGGCCTCAGTATCATCCTCGGCAGCATGTTGCTCGTGGTCCTGGAGGCACTCGCCTCCTACTTCTGGAGTAGCAACTTCTGGCCAAGTCAGGTAGTGGCCCGCTGGGGCAAAGCAGGCATTGCCTTCTTTGCTCATGGAGGCATGTGGGGAGATTTCTTCCTCTTGCCTACCCTGTTCGCCTTCATCATCACTCGCTATGGCAATGGATGGAGCGCGGAGCAGATCGCGATCATGGGTGCCATCGGCGTCTTGGTCACGACAGCAAACCATGTCCAGCTGATCCTGAACCAACCGGTTCCGGACCCGCTCGGGTGGCAACAGGAGAAGTGGTCCACGCCCATCGCACTCCACTTCGTGTACATGAGCCTCTACGTGGCGCTTGCCGGACTGTTCTACTTCTCTTCGGGTGTGTCAGTAAAAGCAGCCGTGTTCGTGAGCGTGGTGCTCGGCATCCATATGGCGCTCGGGACCCACATCCCGCTCGGCATCGTGAACCGCTTCATGGACTGGTGGTGGTGCCCCGACTTCCTCAGCAACCCGGGGTTGCTCTGGATGCAATTCGGCATCTGGGCCGTACTCGCGATCTTCGCAACAGTCGCCGCGGGATGGACTGCCGGATTCTGGGTGGCCGGCTTCGGTGCTAGCTACATGATATTGCTGCTCACCTTCATCGGCTTCGGCCCACCAGCCATCAGTCCTTACGGTAGCTGAAATGTGCTTCCCTCAGCCCGTCGCCTCGCGCGACGGGCTGCTTGTTTCTATGCTGGCGACGCTACGGTCGTTCTACTTTTGAGAAAAAAGAAGGCTCCGAAGTACGTCAGCAAGAATGCTCCGGCTAACAGATATAGCCCGACCGAGATGGAATTTTCTTTTACGCCGAGGATACTGATCAGCATTAGAAATGCTGAACCGCCGACGCAGCGCCAGAACCACAGGAGTAAGTCGCGGAGCAACATGGTCGCGTAGAAATCTGATTCTCTCCTCCCTATTTCCATAGCCCCGAGATCAATCACGTGCGATGAAATGTTCAGAAGAGGTTTCAGAATGCTGCCGACGACGGTATAGATGATAAGTGCGGCGAAATCCAAAGCATACCCGAACCATAGGATAGAAGCGACGACGCCGATTGTCGTAACGCCATAGATGGTAATACGATTAGCTGGAGTGCGGTACTGCGCAACGACAAGAATACAGATTGCAGAGAAGACCGCGAAAAATGTATTGTAGATACCGATACGCAGAGCAGATCCGAGTATGGAAAGGATGGCAAGCGCCGGTACTGTGGTGCCAAGGATGTGCTGAAAGCCAGTCCCCATCGTATATATCTGAGCGAACTGGTTTTGCCGATCAGTGAAATAATGCACCACGTCAGCCCAGTGAAGCGATTCTGGACGATAATCTCTAATATCAGAAAAACAGAAGAAACCGAGAAGGAATATTGCCGGAGCAATAGTGAAGAGGAGAGTATATGTGCCGAGACCAAGGACATTTCCGGAAATCCAGATCAGCAGGGCCGCCAGCGCAGGACCGACAAGTGAGAGTATCTGATTGCCTGCATTCAGTACGGACGAATAATAGTCTCGCTCATTGTCAATCGTCTCAGTCAGCTCGAAGGTGTTTACGGTGAGCCAGAAAATCCCCTGACCCATCCCCCACAAGAACATCGCCAGATACGCGTGACTGATATCCGTGATATGCAGAAGATAAAATATGGACGCTCCCATGACGGCGAAGCTCCACATGAAGCCGTGTTTGATATTCAGCCGCCATATCGAAGCCAAGAAACCCGGAACACAAAAGCCAATCATGATGCCTGTGTAGGAGGCCATAGTCGCCAGTACGTTCAGCGAAATGCTCGTAAATTTCTGATAGAGAAATATCTGAGTAAACACGCCGAGCATGCTCCCACTAAGTGCATATATCCAATATAGAAAGACCAGTGATCTCACTGAGGGGCGCATCGCTAAAAATCGTTGATATGTGCTGTTAAGCATATATCAGTTACATAGATTCTTAACGAAAGCATCTGCGGAGCGTTCCCAGCTATATTCTTCAGCCTTTGTACGACAGTCCTCTGACGAGAGAGCTAGGCATTTCATAGAAGCATTGGCCAAGTCGTTGCTCAGATAACCATCCTTCCCTACTGTCACTATGTCACGCGGACCCATGACGTCGTGCGCAGCCACTGGTATGCCACAGGCGAGTGCCTCGAGCGCGACGAGACCGAAGGTCTCCGTACGTGACGGGAACACGAACACATCAGCGAGCGAAAGCCAGTCGACGAGCTCCTGACCTTTCTTATGCCCCACGAATACGTGTTTGTCGCCGTATTTCCTTTCTAGCTTTTTTCTGAGCGGTCCATCCCCTATCACGAGCTTTGTGCCCGGCAGATCGAGCTTGAAAAATTCTTCTGGATTTTTTTCTACTGCAAGCCGGCTGAAGTATACGAACACTGGTCCTGGAAGCGCAGGCAGCTGCGGGGATGGATTACGCATGAACAGTTGCGTATCCACCCCGAGCGGCATAATGACAAGGTTCTTATACCCTGTTGCTTCAAGTTCTTTTTTCAAGCTCTCTGTCGAGACCATAGTCCGCGCTGCTGCAGAGTGGAATTGGCGTATGAGCGCAGTGATTGGCCACAAGAGCCCATGCAGCCGCACATCGACATACAGTGGGAAATGGCTGTGGTACCAACTTACGAACGGTATGCCGCGCGACCGACACACTGAGCGCGCCGCCCAGCCGAGAGGGCCTTCAGTGACCAGACAAACGACATCGGGCTGAAACTCATCAAGCGCGCGCCGTATGCCGCGGCGTGCAAAGAAAGCGAGACGAATTTCTGGGTAGATAGGCAGAGGCATCGTGGAAAACTGTCCTGGTTCGACGACCATCACCTCATAACCGCGCGCATAGAGGAGCGGTATAAGAGCATTCAGTACGCGCACGACGCCATTAGTCTGCGGCGACCAAGCGTCGGTTACCAGGAGGATTTTCTTCTTTACCCCGTTAGAAACGGAGTCCATGTCGCTGCCAATCATATTCCTTTCATACTCCTCTTATCACTATGAGTCTAGCGTGTTGTTTCTAATGGGGTTCATACCGGCGTTTCTTCAATCTCCTTGTCCTCTTCAAGAAGTTTTCCACGCATATACCAACTGAGGAGGTAATACGCTGAAATAAGTATGGCCGCACCAGCGACCGCATACTGCACGTTATTGATAATGTGCGCGGCACTCCCGCCAAGAGATGTTCCTAGGAAATATCCTGC
>DIZH01000008.1:10169-10482 GCA_002429325.1 Patescibacteria group bacterium UBA6033
CGAGCGAACGCCGTATGGCCGCCGAAGTATCCGGTCGCGTAATACACGCCATCAAGCCCGACATCGCGGACGAAGAATAGTACCGCGAGGAAATACATATTAAAAAAGCCGACTGAGGCCATCGTGCCAGCAATAAACGCAATAACTGGACCCTCAATGAACGAGAGCGGAATGAGTATCCAGTAGCGATACTGCAATATAAGTTGGGTGATGAAGTCAACTGACATTGTCCTGTCAGTATACACCGCCGGATAAGCCGGGAGTACGTGCTCCTACCAAGTACTACAAGCAGGTTCTCCACTGCATATCATCC
>DIZH01000014.1:0-8878 GCA_002429325.1 Patescibacteria group bacterium UBA6033
GCTGCGGGTCAGGGACTCGAACCCCAATACCATCCTCCAGAGGGATGTGTCCTACCATTAGACGAACCCGCAAGAGCACGATGCCGTAGCATCGTGCTCCCTAGAAGATACGTTATTAGGGCGGTTTATTCAATATGAAGACTGAATTGGCGAGGAGGGGTAGACTTTGTCCTAATAGGGAAAACTTGGGAAAGTTAAACTTTCCCACATCGAACCCGACTATACTTATCTTGATACGTGTGGCATAGTGCTTTCGGAGCATCTCCTCCAGAACCAATCGCCGAAAGGCAAGGAGAGTCATGGACGACAAACAGGTAGAATTCCTCGTGAAAGAGGCGCAGGCAGTTTTCTCCATCGCCATGCGCGTCGGCTATGCCGGCGGTATCGGGAAGATCCAGAAGACGACGATTCCCGGAATTCCCGGCAGCAAGTGCATCACCTGGCAGAGCATCGACGGCCGGTGGAAGGTCGTCGACACGTACGTCGTGAACCGCGAGTCCTTCGACAGTTCCGGCATGACGGTCATCGCTTTCGAGGGCGCCCCCATCTGGGTCATGCACTACGGCGGCTTCTACAAGGACGAGGCGATCCCGTTCCTGAAGAAGTGCCTCGCCGCCGCGTACAAAGCCAGCCTGTTCAACGGTGGGCGCGGTCCGCAGGAGATGCGAGAGGGCAACCTGCGCTACTCGAATCTATCGAGCGGCGGTACCTTCCGCCTTTTCGAGGGCAAAGAGAGTATCGAGGATATGCGCGATGAGGGTCCGGTCCTCGGAGTGCATTGGTATCGCGGCGGCATGTTGCTTACGCACCTGCGTCCCGAATGACCAGCATCTGTACGCCAAGAACCGAAGAACCCCCGAGCGATCGGGGGTTCGATATTTGCATGTGGCAAGACACAGTGATCTTCATATAGCGTCTCCCAGGGCGCGTACGCGCAGTGCTACACTTATTCCATGAACACCTACCAGTCATACCAGACACTAATCAAGCCCTCTTGGTCGCCGCCAAGTTGGGTATTCGGTCCCGTGTGGACAGTGCTCTATGTGCTCATTGCGGTCTCGTTCGGTAAAGTCTTTTGGATGGCGGCGCAGAAAGAGATACCTCTTATGGTCGCGCTGCCGTTTGCGCTGAACCTCATTTTCAATTTTTCATTCACCTGGCTTCAGTTCGGACTTCAAAACAACACATTGGCGGCAATAGACATTTTGCTCGTCCTCGCTACGCTCGTGTGGGCGCTCGTCGTCATCTACCCCTATATCTCATGGGTCGCGTTCATCAATGTTCCATATCTCCTTTGGGTCTCCTTCGCGACGATTCTCCAGCTCACCATCACGTATCTAAATTCATAATGCTATATGCAGTCGTTGTGCCGAAATTTTGTCTAAAGCGCGTTACCATAAGCTCATGAGCGGCACAGCGAAGGGGTTCACGCTTATCGAATTGCTCGTAGTGATTGCCATCATCGGCATCTTGTCGGCAGTAGTTCTCGCGAGCCTCAGTTCCGCCCGCGAGAACGGCAGAATCGCAGCGGGGGAGGAATTCGACGCGAACCTGAGCCATACGCTCGGCTCGGATGGCTTCGCGTATGACATGGAGGAGGGCTCGGGGAGCACGGTGCAAAACTCGTTCGGCGGCAATGCTGCGACGCTTGTCGGTGCAGCGACGTGGAGTACGGATACTTTTAACGCAAGTGCTTCGCATTACTCTCTCTCTTTTACTGGCACCGATTATTTTCAGCCGGCGCAGGGCTTCGGCCTGGCTACTAAGAATTTCACGATTGCCGAATGGATCAAGACGACGAGTACGAATGGTCAGATGTACACGGTCGCGGACGCCGGAAGTGGTAACGGCTATAGATTCGGACTGGGCAACGGGCGTATCGCATTCCTTATTGGAGATACGGGTGGATTCGTAGAGACCACGTGCGGGACGCAGACTGTGAACGATGGAAAGTGGCACCACATCGCCGGCGTGTTCGACCGTTCAGGCGGATTCTTCTCGTGCTACATAGATGGTGCCTATGTCGCGAAGGTCGCTATCTCAAGCTATCCCAACATGACCGACGCCATCGCGCACATTGGAAAGGGTGTGTGCTGTACCGCGTTTGTTGGGCAATTGGATAACGTCAGGATCTACGGCAGCAACCTGAACGGGCTCAGTGTGCGCTCGCTATACGAGCAGGAAAAAGAAAAATACCTAGCGGTTCGATAGTAGTTAACTTGGAAGCTTCGCTTCCAAGTTAAAAAAACAAGACCACCCGCAGGTGGTCTTTGTCGCCCAGGTGGGCTCAGTCGTTGTTCGGTTCAGGGACATGCTCGGCGGCGGCCTTGCGGTTTTCTTCGGCGTAGCGTTCCATTTCCTCGAGGATACGGTCGGTGCTGTGCTCATTGAGGTGCAGCTTGGTGTTGTCCGTACGGCCCCACTCCTTCGTTCCTTCGAGAACATTGGCACGCAATAGTTCCCCGAGGACTTCCTTCGCGAGAAGGAATTTGTACGCCTTCGTGAACTGGTCTCGCGTATATCCGCTGCCGTAGATCTCGATGTTGAGCACTGGTCCGCAAGTGCCGTCTGGCCATGCTCCTTTCGTATCGATGAAACGAAGCGTACCATCGTTCATCTGTGAGTACAGCATGACGAGCGCCTCACGGAACTCCGTAATCGGCTCGGTCGCCGATTTCTTCTCCCTGTGGACACGGATCCAGTAGTTGTAGCGTAGAAACAGGGGCGATTGCGGACCCCATAGTGCAATCCCCGCCCCGGACGTGATGGTGACCATCTCGATTCTCCTTGTGTGAAAGTGCCGACCATCAGTCTGTTCCCGTGCATACTCTTTGTCAATTTCTGTCAAACGCGGTGTTATAGTTTTCGTATGAAAAAATTATTGACGTTTCCAACAATTATCCGTCTCGGGCTCGCGTGCGTGTTCCTCGCAAACTCACTCGCCGCATTTCTCATACCAAGCGATTTCCAAAGTCTCGTTGCTGGTTCGTTTGTCGCCGGACTCTTACCGATAAGCGTGGCAACATTTGTCACCTGCGTCGGTTTCAACGATCTCATCGTCGCGTTTCTCCTCCTATCTGGCTGGTGCACCTCTCGCGTCGCGACGTATGCCGCGCTCTGGATAACGGCAGTGTCATTTGTCATCGGTCTGTCGACGCTCGACTCATCGCTGGATGTGCTTGAGCATCTCGCTTTCATCGCGATGGCGCTCTCGCTCGCGATGCGCGGAAGAGGGGAGTAGTGGTTCAGGAAATAAAAACAGCCCCGCGGAGCGGGGCTGTTTTTATATTGCATTATCTTCCCGAAACTTCTGAACCTGAGTTAGCACCGTCGCCAACACCTGCTGGCGGTTTGCACGCAACAGCTGTGGTTCGATACGCTGCCCATGCTGCCTTCTGAGACGTCTGCCATGCCTTCTGTGCGGTCCGCATTGATGTGTTGAAAGCGCTCCATGCTGCTCGTACGGCTGCGCCGACCGTTTTGGTCGTCGTATTGCTGTACGCAGCATTGAGTGCTGTCGCGCGAGCGGCATATGCTGCACTCTCAGCAGAGGCATGCGCCGCGATAGCGGTACCGAGTGCTGCTTCACGCGTATTCACAGCTGCACCGACGCACGCTATCTTTGTGACGACATTTGCAGCTCTGGCTGCTGCGGCCGCGGAAACCGTACTTGGCGTTGTCGTCCCTTCCCCATTTTGTGCGAACGCGAATGGCGCTGCAGCCATGAGGATACCAGCGGCTACTCCCGTTGCGATAATTGTTTTAGTGAACATACCGATGAAATAATGATTTGTTTAATATATCCGCACACTCACATCCGCAGTATATCGTACTGGCAAAGGTATACTTTCCACATGAAGCGTATCGCCCTGTGGGTCGGGCTCGTGGAAGTAGGTATCGTGGTATTCGTCGCCACGATTAATATCGTGCTGTACCTAGAAACTAAGCCATACATTTATAGCGACCCTCTCACGGCACCCGTTGCTACCGTCACTCTCGTTCCTGGCGCTGCGCTCGCTGGGCCGAATGTGCTCTCACCCATATTTATCGAGCGCGTCGATATGGCCATCCAGCTCTACGAAGCGAAGAAGGTATCGAAAATACTCGTATCAGGGGATAACAGCACGCTCGCCCATAATGAAGTCAATCCAGCGCAGCGATATTTGCTTAGTCATGGCATTCCCGAAGGAGACATCTTCCTCGATCATGCAGGATTTGATACCTATAGTTCGCTCTATCGCGCTCGCGACGTGTTCGGCGTCACTTCAGTCATCATTGCGTCGCAGTCATTTCACTTACCACGCGCCGTATTCATCGCTCGGAAACTAGGTATGGAGGCATATGGCGTCCGTGCCGATACCGGTCCGGTCCTTATGTATAACTATGTGCGCGAAGTATTCGCGGATGAGAAGGCTGTGCTCGATCTAGTGACTAGTCGCATGCCTAAATATCTCGGAGATCCGATACCTATATAAAAGTGAAGGGAGCTGCAAGCAGCTCCCTAGCAGTCTAATTCCTGCCAGCCAAGACCATCACCTCCTTCCTAGTTGTTCATATCGACCACTGGCCTTCTTCATCGTACAAGATGAAAAGGTCGCCGACGTTGAGGGTGACGATCTTGAACACCCACAAAGGGCCGTGATGCCCGACTATTCCGGTGACCTTGAAGAGACCCTTGTAGGGAGTGCATTTCCCTTCAATCATCTTCACCTCAAGGAACCGCACTCCCGCCTGGTAGTCCTTCAGGGACAGCATTGCCAATTCCTGCGTGTCCTTGTTCGCGCTGCAACCGACCACGACCTCGCTGCGAATCGAGTTCACTGCGAGAGGGGGACTTGCATACGCTGCCGAGACGAAGAGCAGGGCAGGAGCAATGAATGATGTTCTCCAATGCATGATTGTCTCCTTAGGTAGGTTGTACCAACTCAAACAACGGCCACATCGTCTTCCTTGATCCAAAGGAGAAGGAAGTCGTTCGGCCGGTAGGGAGCTTTCGCTCCATCCCGCACCCGGAAGATTTCGGTGACTTCTCCCTGGTTTCGGTACACGATGTACTGCGCCCCCTCCTTTTCATACACCGCGCATGGGGAGACGACAATCAGGAGATGGCAGACGCCTTCTTGCACGAACTTCGCGTCTTGCAAGTCAGGCCTCTGTGCGTACGTCGCCGTGGCGACAAGAAGGGCAAGAGCGGAAATCAGTGTTCTGCAGATTCGCATAATGTCTCCTTCAGTGGATTTCCGATTCTTTCGAGCGGGCGATGCAGGATCCTTCCTCGGCACAGTTCTCTTTCTGTCTGGCCCATGGTTGTCGAAGGGCCAGGGACTGGTGTTCTTCTGAGCAGAAGCTGTACCGGTGATAATCTGGCCCAGCAATGTGGCTGAACAGAAGCGAGTTAGGCTTCTTGCAGCCGCCGAAATTACAGGTACTCATAGCCGTTCCTTCCGTTTCTGGTTGAGTTGGTGATGCAATGAACAGCTCTTTTCTTGTTCTAGGCATAAGTATAGCGCTTTGTGATTTTGTCGCATTACTATGCACTGCGGTGCTCACCTAGCTATTTTTTGCCTTTTTGTGAAAAGTATGGTATGTTGCAGATTAATCAATCCCTATGAACGACTTTAGAAAACCATCACATTTCGGCAGTAAGTTCGGCGGCCACGGCCCGGACCACTCGCATGAACCGCATAAGACGACGTGCGACGGTTGTCATGCGGTATGCGAAGTGCCATTCCGCCCAAACGGGAAGAAGCCGGTATATTGCCGCAATTGCTACAAAGGCAAAGAAACGACAACCTCGTTTACGGGGCAGCCGTTTACTCGCACGACAGAATTCGCAAAGGAAGATGCGGGTACTACTGAACTCAAGAAACAGTTCAGCATCTTGAATGCGAAACTCGACCGGCTCATTGCTGTTATCGAAGAGCAGACGCGTACGCTCGGGGGCAAATAAACACTGACCTCTATGCGAGGTTCTGACTATGATGTGCTCGTGATTGGCGGCGGAGCTTCCGGCATGATGGCGGCTGGGCGAGCCGCCGAAGGGGGCAAGAGAGTGCTTCTCTTGGAGAAGAATATTGAGCTTGGCGTGAAGCTCTCGATCAGCGGCGGCGGTCGCTGCAATATCATGAATGCCGAGGACGATGGGCGGCTCCTGCTTGCGCACTACGGAGCCGCTGATAAATTCCTGCATTCGGCGTTCTCGCAGTTCGGTATGCGAGATACTTTTTCATTCTTTGAATCAAAGGGCTTGCCGCTCAAAGTCGAAGCGCAGAAGCGAGCATTCCCCGTGAGCGAACGCGCGTCCGATGTGGTCGCTACACTCGTGAACTATATGAAGGCTGGCAACGTCGACGTGCGTACGGGCGTCACAGTGAAGAAGATAGTCACCGCGAACGGTCGCATCGAGCGAGTGCTGACGAGCGCGGGGGAATTTTATGCACACATATACATCCTTGCGACGGGCGGGGTGTCGCATCCAGAGACAGGCTCAACGGGCGATGGATTCTCATGGCTCGCAGAACTGGGGCACACGGTTGCCAATCCGACACCGACCATCGTGCCACTCAAAGTGAAAGAAGGCTGGGTGAAAAAGCTCGCGGGAGTATCGATACCGAATATGAAAATAACGTTCTCGGTGCGGCAGGAGAAGAAATTTTCGCGCACCGGGCCGCTTTTGTTCACACATTTCGGCGTCTCCGGTCCGACTATATTAAATAGTGCAGGGAAAGTAGCTGACCTTCTACAGGAGGGAAGCGTGAGTGCACACATCGATTTCTTTCCAGGAGTGGACCAGGGACTGCTTGATAAAAAACTCACTGAACTATTTGATGCGAACAAGAACAAACTGCTGCGGAATGTATTGAAAGATATCGTGCCACCCGGCACGAGTGAGGCATTGCTTCCGCTTGTACCGCAGATTGACCCCGAGACAAAAGTGCACAGCGTTACGAAAGAACATCGTCGTATGCTTGCCGCATTTCTGAAGCGCGTTCCGCTTACCGTGAATGGTCTTATGGACTTCGATAGGGCAGTCGTCGCTGATGGGGGATTGCCGCTTACTGAAGTTGATACGAAGACAATGCGGAGTCAGCGCCATGAGAACTTGTTTGTGACGGGCGACCTGCTCCATATCACACGGCCATCAGGCGGCTACTCGCTCCAGCTCTGCTGGACCACGGGTTACGTGGCCGGTACGCACGCGGCAGCACGTGTTTGACAAATACGACTGCGGAGTATAATATACTTAGGTCTTCTAACTATATATGCGTCCCCGTCTGTCCGGTATTTTGCACACCCTCTCGAACCCATTCATAGCGCTTCCCAGTGCGCTCATTATTGCTGTCGTAGCGGTCGTAATTGCATGGCAGATGGCTGCGGTCACTCCGTCTGGGCAGTATGCGACGGCAATCAATGCACCTATTGTCGCGGTCGGCGGCACGAACTCAGACCTCTCCTTCCAAGTATCAGGCCAGGTAGCAGCGGTCCCTGTCGCGATAGGGCAGCAGATCCAAACCGGAGCCGCGCTCGTGGTGCTCGATCGCTCTGCACTTGGCGCACAGCGCCTAGGTGCCGTTGCCAGTCTCGAAGCAGCACAAGCACGGCTCGCAATCATTAAGGATGGCACACGACCCGAACAGGTCTCCGTCAATCAAACGTCAGTCACCCAAAGCAAGGAATCGCTTCTGGATGCTGTCCGCAGCGCCTACATCAACGCGGATGATGCGATACACAACAAGACTGACCAGCTCCTCACGAATCCTCGCAATACCTCAGTCGCATTGTCATTTACCGTACCCGATCAAGCACTGCAACATACCGTCATCACAGAACGTCTCGCTCTGGAGTCGGTCTTGTCTACGTGGGCAGCGCAGGTCAATGCTCCCACCTTTGCAACGAGCGACCCTCTTATGCAGGCGAGCGCCGCACAGGCGAATCTCGCGCGCGTCTCGGCATTCCTCGACAATATCGCACAGGTCCTTATGGAAACTCCGCCATCTTCGGCATTGCCTCTCGCGACGCTGCAGGGATATCAGGCAAGCGTTAATGTCGCCCGCCTCAATGTCTCCAGTTCAATGACGGCTATCACGAGCGCGACGACTGCGCTCCAAAGCGCGCAGGGCGCGCTCATACTTGCACAAGCAGGCCCGACTACGAACGATATTGCTGTGGCACAGGCTGCAGTTGATGCGGCGCAAGCGGCGCTGAGCGGCATCGATGTATCGCTCAGACAAGCCGCGCTTACGGCTCCATTCAATGGCACGGTTACCTCTCTGAACGCGCACATCGGACAGACCGTCTCTCCTGGTCAGGTCATCGTCTCTATCGAGTCTACTGGTGGCAGCTCGCAAAATGCACTTGTCGTCCCTACGAGCAGCGTCATAGAGGATAACGGCCAGGCATTTGTGTATATAAAAGGCACGTCGACTACGCCCATGAAGACAGTGGTCACGACCGGACTAGTAAGTGCAACTGGTATGACGGAAATCACATCAGGTCTGTCGAAGGGACAGGAAGTGCTGACCTTCGGCACGAACACCAAATAATTTATGACCTCACTTCGCACACGACTCATATATATAGGAGGGGGCGCGCTCCTCATCATTGCCGCTGGTGCAATCGCTGCATATCTCATCGTCGCGAATAGCCGTGTGGCAGTCGATGCAGCGAGCATACAGGCACCGCTGGTTATGCTTACACCTACCGTCCCAGGACACCTCGATGCGGTCTATGTGCATGTCGGCGATGCCATCGCTGCCAATACTCCGGTCGCGCAAGTCGGGTCGCAAGTCATCACGAGCAAAGTCGCCGGCCTCGTCGTCTCAGTCAATGACACGGCCGGTGCGCTCGTCGGCGCTGGAGAAAGCGTCGTCACGATGAT
>DIZH01000014.1:9087-11334 GCA_002429325.1 Patescibacteria group bacterium UBA6033
GTCGACGCATTCGGTGGACAGACATTCACCGGTATCCTCGACGAGATATCTCCGACCAGCAATCAATCCGGTATCGTTTTCAATATTTCAAGCCAGCGCGCAACTCAGCAGTTCGATATCAAAGCGCGATACGATACGAGTGCGTATCCGCAACTTAAGAACGGGATGTCTGCCCGCATGTGGATTTATATCAAGTAGCGCGCTATGGCGGGCACACTTGCACAGGGGAAGGCACATAGACTCACAGGTCACCCTTGGCTCGTACTGACCACGGTGATGGTCGGCACGCTCCTCATCGGCCTCGACCGTACGGTCGTGAATCTCGCGATGCCGAAAATCATGGGCGATTTCAGTATTACGGTCACCACCGCAACATGGATTGCGACGTCCTATATCATCAGCAACGCCATCTTCGTACCGGTATTCGGGAAACTCGGCGACCTCTTCGGCAATCGCGTCATCTACCTATGGAGTTTCGTCGGGTTCATTGTCGTGTCTATGCTCGCCGGATTCGCATGGGGATTCAGCTCGCTTGTGTTCTTCCGCATATTGCAGGGGCTCGTCGGCGCCGCGGTCTATCCAACCGCCATGTCGCTCATCGCGAAGTCGTTTGCTGATCCAAAAGCGCGTGCTCAGGCGCTCGGCATATGGTCGTCATCGTTTGCGGTATCGGCGGTCATCGGCCCTCTGCTCGGCGGCTATCTCGTCGACAATTTTTCATGGCGCTGGGTCTTTTTCATAAATCTTCCCATTGGCATCGCAGGGCTCATCATGACGCTCATCTTCTTGCCGCATGACCGGCCAGGAGAGCGAGGAACGTTCGATTGGTTCGGCGCGGTCCTTCTTTCCGGTTTCATCTCATCTCTCGTACTAGTCGTCGATCGCGGTCAAGATTGGGGCTGGCTTTCGCTCACGAGCGGGCTCTGCTATCTCGGCATAGTCGTATTCGGCGTACTCACCCACCAGTGGGAGACGCGCCACACGCATCCCATCATTGATTTCAAATTCTTCCGTAACCCGGTCATCGTTTCAGTACTTATCGTTTCTTTCCTTTCTTTCGGAGGGATGATGGGCGCGATGCTTCTCTTGCCAGTCTTCGCTCAGACGTTCCTCCATTACACGGCGACGCAGAGCGGATACTTGTTCGTACCGATGGCGCTCGCGCTTCCTATATTTGCGCCGCTTGGCGCGCGACTCGCTTCCTCGTTCAACCCGCGCTACACCGTTTCGTTCGGCATGGCGCTCTCCGCGCTTGGTCTCTTTTTGCTCATGCACCTCGACCCTGCGATGACCTCGGTTGATTTCATACTGCCACTCGTTCTGTTCGGTGCTGGGCTCGGGCTCGGCATGGCGCCACTCACGAGCGCCGCGACTACGTCCGTTCCGCTGCATGAAGTCGGCATGTCGTCCGGCCTCTTGAACCTCACGCGCAATATCGGCGGCGCGTTCGGCATCGCTATCTTCGGAACTATTCTCTCGAATGCAACGAGCGCGAACGTGCTTCTGGTAGCGCAGAACTCGCACATCCTCGGGTCGACGCCAGCTATTCTCGGTGAAGCTGCGCAGCTCATCATATTGAAAGCGGAAATACTTTCCTATGGGACGGTTTTCGGCTATGCGGCCCTGTCGATGCTCATCGGCGGTCTTATTGCACTCTTCTTTTTGCGCACTACCACTGCAAGTGAGAAAGATATCCCTCCAGAGATGCTCGCAGAGGCCGCCGCGGGTGGATAATGATACATATGGCAAAGAAAACCTCATCGGATTCCAAACATGCATCTCGCGATGTTGAGAATGCTATATCGCTGTTCTTCGCGGTGCGTGGCCTTATGCGCGCGAAATTCGCTCAAGGAAAGAAACTCAATCCCTATGCGTGGCTCCATGTGGAGACAATGATATTTATTCGCGAACAGGAAGGACCTTCTATGCGAGTAATTGCAGGACATCTTGCTATCACCGCTCCTTCAGCAACCTCGCTTCTGTCAGCACTCGTGAAAGGCGGCCTTGTCCGTCGCGCGCGTGACGCGCGTGACGCGCGTGCTTCGCGTCTCTACCTGACAAAAAAGGGAGCAATGTTCCTCGCGACGACTCAGGTGCACGGGCGCAAAGTCTTTGCAGAACTTTTTTCCGTCCTTTCTCCCCGCGAGCTTGCGATGCTCAGCACTCTTCTTAAACGGGTGCTTTCTCACAAAGAACGATAGGTTCGACATTTCCATGCCCAAGAGGTATCTTGCGCGCAGGTAAACC
>DIZH01000018.1:0-10365 GCA_002429325.1 Patescibacteria group bacterium UBA6033
TCTTCTCCGGTCCGGCTGATGGGATCGATAAGAATCTCGACGGTCTGGTGTATGGAGACCCAACATATGCCAATGACCACCTCGTGATGAAATGGAATGCAGCATGGGACACGTGTAATGTTGCAGACAGCGACAGTGTAAGTGCTTGCGCAGGGGCATGGACCGACAACGAATGGAACGGGAATGTGCCGGGCGGTTCAGGAGACAGCGAACATTACAAGATTATCTGGGTCGGTTCGGCAGGCAAGAGTAGCTCGTATTGGAAGGCGGGCGGATATCTTGTATGGGGGAATTACGAAGTAGTAATGGATCAAGGTTCCATTGCTGGAAGTCACGTGTGGTACACGCACGCAATTCCGAATGGTTACGGAGCTAAATAAAGGAATCACGTAGTTTATTCGCGAAAACCGCTCTTCTAATGGGGGGCGGTTTTCATTTACATCACGATACGGGTTTAAGAATGGTTCCCACGTCGTACCACACGGCCAGTCAGCGAGTTATACTAGACATATGAACAAACTGGGAACGAACTTTGCGATTTTTATTTTATTTTTCGGTGTTGCTGCTATTCAGGCCTTTCAGACTCAAAATTGGCTTCTGGTTTCCTTCTGGGTTGCAATCGGCCTCGTGTTTCTCTGGGCAGATATAAAGAAGCCCCCTTTTGATCCAAAATAGGTTCCTAGGTCGTACCGCGCAGCCAGCTCGTAAGAATTGGATGGTACTATAATCCTGACAGATAAAATACATACACATCATGAACGATTCCATTCTAGTGGTCACCACCAACGACGTACCGGGCTACGAGGTTGTGAAAGTGTACGGTGAGGTTTTTGGTGTGTTGGTGAGAAGCCGCAATCTCTTGAGTAACATCGGTGCTGGCTTCAAGTCCCTTGTCGGTGGAGAAATAGGTGCATACACCAAGTTACTCAGCGACAGTCGCATCGAGGCGACCGAGAGAATGAAGAAAGCGGCGACCGAGAAAGGGGCGAACGCAATCTTGATGATGCGCTTCGACACAGGCGACATCGGCGGATCTATGAACGAAGTTGCAGCTTATGGCACAGCAGTTACCATCCGTCCCATCAAATAATAATGGCTAATAATGACGAAAGTTTCAAGACTCATATCAAAGAACCTCGTTGGCAACAGGTAGTGAGCATCATCATCGTACTCGGCATTGTCGCAGCCGAGCTTTGGCTCGTATTGCACTGAAGAAGGGCTGTCGTTCTAATATTGTCTCAGACGATCATCAAAATTCAATGTACTTCGTTTATCTGCTTGAATGTGACGATGGCTCGCTCTATACCGGCGTCACGACCGACGTTGAGCGCCGGTTTTCTGAGCATCAGCAGGGCATAGGCAGCCACTTTACTCGAGCAAAGAAAGCGAAACGCATCGTGTACAGCGAGAAGCAGCCGAATCGGAGTATGGCGCAGAAGCGTGAAGCCGAGATAAAGAAATGGCCCCGCGCCAAAAAGCTTGCGCTCATAGTTTAGCCATTCTTGCCTGTTTCCTATAGAATAATCTCATCATGTTCACATACCTCCGCGCAGTGATGATTGGCATCCCTGCAGTATTGCTGGTATATGTATTGGGCTACTCAAATCTCTTTGCCACCGAATATCGTTCAGCGGCAGCGGATATGGCAGAGCGATTCATCCCACTTCCGCAATTTGATCGCGCTGACTACGATACTCGGCTTCTCGCGCTAGCACACGTGAGTTCCCCGACAATCGCGGCCTCCTCTACGGCCACGTCGACAAGTGCCTCGACGACGCCTCGCCTCTGGCCCGTAAAAACCGTCTATCCAAACGTCGGCGCTATTCTGCCATTCAAGCGCGTCGTGGCGTACTACGGGAACTTCTACTCGAAGGGGATGGGAGTACTCGGCGAATATCCAGCCGATCAAGTGATGGCGATGCTCGCGAGCACGTCGGAGAAGTGGGCAGCGGCTGACCCGACTACGCCGGTGGTACCTGCTATTCAGTACATCGTCGCCGTTGCACAGGCAGGCGCGGGCAAAGAAGGGAAGTATATCCTCCGCATGCCTGATGACCAGATAGACCATGCGCTCGATATGGCGAATCAAATGCACGGACTCCTATTCTTGGATGTGCAGGTCGGCCAGAGCACGGTAGAACACGAACTCCCGATGATAGAGAAGTATTTGAAGATGCCGCAGGTCCATCTTGCCATCGACCCGGAGTTCTCAATGAAATTTGGGAATCCGCCCGGCCGCGTGATAGGCACCCTCGACGCTGCTGATATAAATTATGCGGCACAGTATCTCGCGACGCTCGTGCGCGACAATAATCTCCCACCGAAGATGCTTGTCATACACCGGTTTACTGAGGACATGGTGACCAATTATAAAAAGATACAGCCATTGCCTGAGGTGCAGATCGTGATGGACATGGACGGCTGGGGCTCCCAGGCAAAAAAGAAAAATACGTATCTTCGCGTCATCGCTTCCGAACCAGTACAGTTCACTGGCCTCAAACTCTTTTATAAAAACGACATCAAGCCGCCTTCTACCGGCTTGCTCACCACGAGCGAGGTGTTAGGCCTCACTCCTGCGCCGATCTATATTCAGTATCAGTAAGTTTGCTCTGCTATACTCTCGCAATGGAATCCGCACCACAGTTGCTTCATGAAGTCGTCGTGACCGCCATCGTCGTCAAAGACGGGAAATTTCTTATTACGCGCCGCTCGCCCTTGAAGAAACGCTTCGGTGGCATGTGGACCGTACCGGGCGGCAGACTCGAAACGAGAGATTACATGAACCTGCCGAAAGATACGAAAGACTATTGGTACAACGTGCTCGAGCAAGTGCTCAGGCGAGAGGTGAAAGAAGAAACAGGATTAGCGATACAGAATATCGAATACGTCACTTCGCTCGCGACGATTCATGCCGACGGCGCGCCATCGCTCGTCATTTCCTGCATGGCGGATTGGGAGAGTGGAGAGGTCGTGCTTCAGGAGAGCGAGACCGACCAATATGCATGGGTCTCGCTTGAGGAAGCGAAGACGTATGACCTTATCGACGGTATATATGATGAACTTGAAATGGCTGATACGCGACATGGTGGGGGAAGGTCCGAGTGGCATCGGGTAGGATAAAAGACTACGACCGCACAGTTGTGCAGTCGTTCAGCCGATAAAGGGCAAGAACTCGATGCGGTCAAAGTTGCGTGCGCGGTCTAGGTAATAGACGTTTGCGCGGAACTTCTCGCCGTGTGCCGCTCTTGGCAGCCAATGTCGATCGGATTCAAATGTCCGATTGAACGTGGCATCATCGAGCGGATACCACGCAGGAATCATGTCGGCAGTCTCGTGCAAGTCGCCCGACAATACCTCTGCACGATAGATGTGCACACGAAAATCGATTTCCCCTGCAGCGTAGAAGTCGATTACCGAGACTTGCTCAAGCGAGGCTGGATCAAGTTCGATCTCGAGTTCCTCGCGTGTCTCGCGGATCAGGCACTCCTCAAGCGTTTCTCCAGGCTCGAGCTTTCCGCCTGGACCAGAGAGTACCCCAGTGCCAATTTCCCCTTTCTTCTTCTCTCCCAAGAGGATGTTTCCATCTTTGAGCACGATGCCGAGTGTTGCGATTTTCATGGTTTCTCCCAGTTGTGATTTCCAATCGTATGGTATCATTGCCGGCATATGGACACCAATAACAAATATTTCTTACCAGCAGCAGTTGTCGTCGCCGGGCTTTTCATTGCCGGAGCCGTCATATGGAGTGGTTCGCACCCGACCACGGGGACAACCGGGACGAATCCGACGCCTTCCGTCAATATTAAAAATGTAAAGACCGACGGAGACCCATTTATCGGCCAGGCATCAGCGCCAGTCACAATAGCGTTCTGGAGCGATTTCCAGTGCCCGTACTGCAAGCAGTTCGAACTCACGACTCTTCCGCAGATTATTAAGAATTATGTGGATACTGGGAAAGTGAAACTCGTGATGATGGACTTCACGTTCCTCGGCAATGACTCAGTGACCGCGGCACTCTACAGCCGCTCCGTATGGAAGCTCTATCCTGCCCAATACTTCGCATGGCGCACTGCGATGTACACCGCACAGGACCAGGAAGGAGATAAAGGTTTCGGTAATGCCGTTTCCATCGATAAGCTCGACGCAACGATTCCTGGCCTCGATGCTGCAAAGATTGCAGCTGATGTGACGGCAAACACAGCTACGTATCAGGCAGAAGCTGATGCGGATAAGGCAGAGGCACAGAAAGCAGGAGTGAATGCTACGCCTTCATTTATCATCGGCACTCAGCTTATCCAGGGAGCGTATCCGTACGCAGCTTTCCAGGCAGCTATCGACGCAGTTAAATAGGTGAAGAGAAAACGCCGCGCTCCCTAGGGAGCGCGGCGTTTTGCTATGGAAGGAACTTCCTCTTTGGGTTAGCTTTTGTAGCGCACCGCGAGACGTCGCGCATGGTGTATCATTTTGGTATGACGGTCATCTATATCGCTCTTGCGGCTTCTGTAGCCACTTTTATTGGCGGTTCCTTCGCACTGAAGTTCCGCGATAAGCTCCATCTCATCCTTGGCTTTTCGGCCGGGGCGGTTGCGGGCGTCGCGCTCTTCGATCTGCTTCCTGAAGCAATCGATCTCGGGACACCCTATCATTCAGCATCTACCGTTGCGCTCTTTATCGCACTTGGATTCTTCGGCTATCTCATACTCGACCGGCTTATTCTCCTTCATACTCACGAAGAGGACGATGAAGTGAATGCGCCCCGAGGATTCTTCGGTGCACTGACGCTTTCTACCCACAGTCTTCTCGATGGCGTTGCGATTGGTATTGGTTTCCAGGCATCAGTGACGGTCGGCCTTGTCGTCGCTGCCGCGGTGCTTACGCACGATTTCTCTGACGGGATTAATACCGTCAATCTCATACTGCGTAACGGCGGGAGCTGGCGGAATGCTTTTCGCTGGTTGCTCGCTGATGCGGCAGCCCCGATTCTCGGTGCCGCATCGACGCTCTTTTTCCGCATTCCTGAGTCCGTGATAGGACTGGTACTCGCTGTCTTTGTGGGCAGCTTCCTCTATCTTTCGGCGAGCGATCTTATTCCAGAAAGCCATCACCGGCATCCGCGCGCGCTCACTACTATCATGACCCTGTTGGGAGCAGTTGTTCTCTATATTGTGGTAAATCTGGCGGCATAGGCGCTACGCTGAAAACAGCGTGATATACTATTACCCATGAGAATACTTTTCCATTGGCTCACTGCCACCGTCGCTATTCTGATTGCCGCCTACATTGTGCCTGGGATGACGGTCACGCTTACTGGTGCGATTATCGCGGCCGTTGTGCTTGGAGCTTTGAATCTTTTTATCCGTCCGATTCTTCTTATTCTGACGTTCCCGATTACAGTTCTCACGCTCGGTTTCTTCTCGCTCGTCATTAATGCTCTTCTCGTGATGCTTGCTGCCGCAATCGTGCCTGGATTTGCTGTGAGTGGATTCTGGACGGCACTGTTCTTCGCGCTCGTGCTAGCAATTGTTAACTGGGTCTTCCAGATCTGGCACAAAACAGCTTAAAAAAAGCCCCTATGATCGATCCTGAACTCGCCGCGAAGCTTGATGAAATTGGAGCAAAAGCCGATCGTGCGTATCAGGCAGCTGAAACCGTACGTAAATATCTCTTCTGGACTGGCGTCATAACCGTAGCACTTATCGTGTTGCCGCTCATCGGTCTCGCGTTCGCAATCCCATCATTCTTGAACTCCTACACAGCCACCCTGAACGGTTCGAGTCTCGGTCTCTAGCCACTTGGAGGCCTCGCCTCCAAGTGGCTTAAATAGCTCGCTTGCCGCGGGCGAGGTTGATGACAATAGGAAGGAACGAAAGAACGACGATGACGAGCGAAAGAGGGAGAATGTATTTTTCGCTATTCGGAACAAGCGAGCCGAGGAAATATCCAATCAGTATCATGCCAGCGCCCCAGAGGAACGCGCCGAGCATATTATAGGCGATGAACATGCGGTATTTCATCGTGCTGACGCCCGCGAGGATGGGTGCGATAGTGCGCACGACAGGCACGAAGCGCGCAAGCACGACCGCGCGACCCCCGTACTTCTTGAAGAATTTCTCAGTGCGCTTTACATACTCTTGTTTAAAGAAGCGCGAATCTTCGCGTTTGAAAAGGCGCTCGCCGATCTCCGAACCGAACCAGTAGCCAGTGGAGTCGCCGAGTATTGCTGCAACCACGACAATCATGATAAGTGGGCCGACGATGAAGAATCCGCTTGCGGCTACGAGGCCTGCCGCAAAGAGAAGGGAATCGCCAGGAAGGAAAATCCCGATGAAGAGACCGCTTTCAGCAAAAATAAGAAATGCCAACCCGAGATAGCTTCCTGTCTGGAGCATCGCCATCGGGTCGAGGTGTACGCACGCGAGCAAGAAATTCAACATCGTCATTATCAGTATACCTCATGAGGTAAACGTAATTTAGTGCACAACATAAGGAAGATTCTGTATCTCACAGGGTATACTGTAAGAAATGGAACAGGCTCCGAAACTATCGACACCTGAAGAAGAGATTGCCTACTTGCGTGCGCAAGTAGCGGAGAAAGAAGCTGAGCTTGCGGCGCGCGGGGCGTTGCCCGAACGCGAGAAGATTATTTCTGAAAAAGTCTACGCCCACCATACTGCTTCCGCAGAGGTGCTTGCCGAGGACTATCGCATCAGTGATGAGACTAAGCAGACGGAAGCAGACGCAATACTCGCCGACCTTGCTCTCGGGGGCAGCGAAGATGCTATACGGAGTTTGCGCCAGACAATGGACGAGAAGGGTATTAAGAATGCGCTTGCCGTGCTTGAGAAGCTCGGCGACGCGCATCTTGCCGATGATTTCCATCGCTACCTCGTACGTGCTATCGCCGCAGGCCTCGCGCCGATAGGATTCGATGAAAAAGCACCCCGCTTTCAGGCGCTCCATATGACGCTCTATGAGATTGCATTGCCCGAACCGAAAGGGAATGAGGCTCAGGGACGCGAGAAGCCGCTTAAAGAGCTCATCTCAGGTATGGAACAGTTTTATGCCGGTCTTCTTTCTGTGGGCGAAGCAACACCTAGCGAGCCGAATTATTTCGCGCTCGAGCTTGCTGTCCCTGCCGACAGCCCCGAGCTTCAATTTTATGCGGCGGTCCCTAACAGCAAGTGCAATTTATTTGAGAAACAGCTCCTAGCAATCTTCCCCGATGCTCATCTGGTCTCTCAACCGCATGACTACAATATCTTTGCTGAAGGTGGCACCGCTATTGCATCGGTCGCCCGACTTGCAGAGAATCCTGTGCTTCCGCTCAAGGAATATGTCGATTTCGATTACGACCCAATCAACGCGATTATGAATGCATTTTCCAAGATTGAGTCTTTGGGCGAAGGAGCGGCACTCCAGATAATCATTGAGCCGCGCGGCGAGCGGCACGTCACTCACTACCGAAAAGTTCTTCAGGCGCTGCGCAAAGGGGAGAAACGTTCTTCTGCATTTAGCACTCCGGAAACTATGCTTGGCGAGATAGCGCGAGATATCGGCAAGACTTTTTTCTCATCAGGTAAGCCGAAGGATGAACAGAAAGCGAAAGAAGCAGAAACGCGCCAAATCGAAGCGAACAAGACGTACATCGAACAAATCGAAAAGAAAATTGCTTCGCCCGTCGTCGGCACGACGATACGGCTCGCCGTATCGTCGAAGAATCCCGCAGTTGGTTCGCAGGTGCTCGGCGACCTCGAAGCGGCTTTTAACCAGTTCGGGAATACACAAGGAAACCGGCTCACGTTCACTCGCGTCGACGCGCATCATGCGCCGCGCGTGCTAGAAGATTTCTCATTCCGCTTGCCGGAGAACCAGGCCATGCCACTCTCCTTGCGCGAGCTCACGACGCTCTATCATTTCCCGCCATCAGGCATCGAGAGTTCACCTCATTTGAAGCAGTCGCGTTCCACGCATGCGCCCGCGCCGCTCACACTTCCACAACAGGGCACGCTGCTCGGTACCAATTCGTACCGCGGTGCGGAAACCGCGGTCTACCTCAGTCCTGAGGACCGACTCCGCCACCTCTATGTCATCGGTCAGACCGGCACTGGTAAGACTGGCCTTTTGAAATCGATGATTATGCAGGACATTAAGAATGGCGACGGATGCTGTTTCATTGACCCTCATGGGAACGACATTCTCGATATTCTTGCGGCAGTTCCGCCTGAGCGGTATCAAGATGTCATCTATTTCGATCCGGCAGACCTCTCGCGGCCGTTCGCGCTCAACTTCCTTGAGTACGATATCTCGCGTCCGGAACAGAAGACATTTATTGTGAATGAGCTTCTGATGATATTCCGCCGGCTGTATGGGGACGTGCCCGAGAGCATGGGTCCGGCCTTCGAACAGTATTTCCGCAATGCGACGCTTCTCGTGATGGAGGACCCCACAAGCGGTTCGACCATCCTCGATATCGCACGCGTGCTCTCTAATACTGAATTCAGGCGGGAAAAACTCTCGAAGAGCATGAACCCGGTCGTAAATCAGTTCTGGAACGAGATTGCGACAAAAGCCGGCGGCGATGCGGCGCTCGAAAATATCGTGCCGTATATCACGAACAAATTCGATGACTTCACAGCGAACGATTTCATCCGTCCGATAGTAGGGCAGCAAGAGTCGTCGTTTAAATTCCGCGAGGTCATGGACAATAAGAAGATACTTCTGGTGAATCTCTCGAAAGGCCGCCTCGGCGAGCGCAATGCGAACTTGCTCGGCCTCATTATCGTCGGCAAGCTCTTCATGGCAGCGCTTTCTCGTGCCGATAATCCTCGAGCTGTCTATCCGCCGTTCTATCTCTATATGGACGAGTTCCACACCATCACGACCGATTCGATACCGGGCATTCTCTCCGAGGCACGCAAATATAAGCTCGGGCTCACTATGGCGCATCAGTTCCTGAGCCAGATAGAGGAAAAGACTCGAGATGCTGTCTTTGGGAACGTGGGCAATATGGCCGTGTTCCGCGTCGGTGAGGAAGACGCTGAATTTTTCGCGAAGCAATTCTCTCCTGTATTTACGGCGCTCGATTTCGTGAATCTCGAGAACCGGAATGCATACATGAAGATACTGGCGGGAGGCATTCCGCAGAAGCCGTTCGACATGAAGACGACAGACTTGCCTCAGGTAAATCTGGAGCAAATCGATGACCTCATACATCTTTCGTCGCTCACCTACGGCCGTGACCGTGCTACAGTTGATATCATGATTCGCGAACGATATCTTTCGCACTAATCTATGGGCACTTCTGAACAAGTACCAAGGAGTGGTCGTGGCGAACAGTCAGACGACGAATACTTTGAACAAGATCCAAATGCCGCTCGGTTTCGCCAGCTAGCACACTCTCTTTTGAGGGAACCGGGGGCTACCAAGGAAGACGTTCGAAAGGCGATTAAAGAATACGGAGTAGATGATACAGTTCTCGATCGCATTTTCCGTACGAAGGAGCATTCTGATCAGGTGTCTCAACAACAGCAACAACAGCAACAAGCCCAGGGAAATCCGATATATGCTGAAGAAAATCGCAAGCGCGAAAATGAAGTACGTGAAGCAGCTCTGAAGCTCGCTGAGATTCGAGAGAGAGGAAATAAAGGTACTCAATTCCTGCGTGATCTTAAAAAGCAGAACTTCTCCCCCGAAGAGATAGCTCAAGTTGACACTGCTGCCGGCGCGCCTGCCCAAAAGCGCAGTCGTGGATCTCGCAAGACGGAAAATCAAACTCCCACCGAACAGGAAGTTCAAAAAGAAAATGCAGAAGCGGTGCAACAAAATATCATTTGGATTCAGCAGCAGCGTGAGAAGAAGGTGTCTGAGCCTGATATTGTAAACACCCTACGAGATAACGGATGGGAGGAGGAGGAAATACTTGAACAGCTAAAAGCAGTAAATTTTTCATCTCCTGACTCTCAGCAGCAGGCTATCCATGAACCGCACAAACAACTCGTGGATCAATCAAGCGCAGTATCACTAGATTTAGAAGGCACTACCTCCTCGCCAGCAACCTCTAGTGATGCTATGACGTCTATCGAGGGAACTCTCTCAAAAGAACAACTTGCCGCACAACGGGTAGAAAGATTGAAGGAGAAGAAGGAGCAAGAGGCGATATTGGATAACGCCTATTGGATTTTGAGAGAAAGGAAAAAAGAAGGAACACGTGATGAAGAACTCACCCGAAGATTGAAGAAAGCAAATTTGACTCAAGAATTTATTGACAAGACATTTAAAGCCGCAAATACCATAGCGTCTGAAATAGACGCAAAAGAGAAAGGAAGAAAGGCTGCAAAGATACTTAGAGATTCTCTCAAGAAAAGA
>DIZH01000018.1:10416-17018 GCA_002429325.1 Patescibacteria group bacterium UBA6033
TTGTGCCTCCTGAAGACACGGCTCCCGCTGAACCGCCCCATACTCCGAGTGCCGACACGAGCACGATTGCTGACGTTCCCGATACTGGTACGACTGAAGGAATGGGCGCCGATGTCGATACAAGCGACGTCATCAATCCGTTCAAGCGACAGAAAGGCATGCAAGAAGAAATGGACGCCCTTCTTTCTAAAACAGGAGAAGCGCCAATACTTGATGCTGCAGCTCAGCCGGAGCCTGAACAGGAAGCCGCCGCCGATGCTCTCAATACTCCGCCCGCTCCTCCAATAGAGGCTGAGACGTCAACTCGTTCTCATGAGGAGGAGTTGGAAGCTCACACAGCTGCGCCTGAAGAAGAAAATCCCCCGAGAAGAACTCCAGAGACTGGGACGCATAAAAAGTGGGGAGAGTTCGAGGATATAGATTACACCGACATGCCTTCCAAAGCCGAAGGTACACCGAAGGAATGGCGCGAGAAGTTACGTTCGCTCATTGAAGGTGCGAAAGACAAGATTGGGACTGCGAAAGAGAAGGTGGATTGGTGGAAGAGTTCTGAAGAGCACCTGATACGTCGGTCAGCGGAGTTGGATGCAGAGGCGGAGAAGATCGGCGGCATCGAGAAAACTTTCCGCTCATGGGGCGAGAGTTATAACAAAATGAATTGGAAGACAAAGCTTGCACTAAGTGCTGGCCTCGGCCTCGGAGCAGCGTTTACGGCAGGTTCGCTTGCTATAGCTATTCCTTTGCTTGGTATCGGTATACAGCGGACACTAGGTCTGTCGACCATGTATTTGAAGTTTGAAAAGAATTCGCATGATGAGGCATGGGGCAAGGAGAAGGCCTTGCTTAAGGCTGGTGTCTACACTGTGCTTATGGGGTTGGCGATGAAAGAGGCGATAGAGTACGTGAGCGAAACTGAGCTCGCTCATACGATGCAAGCGAAAGTCAGTAACTGGCTTGGAGATATGCTTGGGCATCATACAACGCCAGGCGCGACTCCATCGCAAGAGATTCAATCTACGGACGCGATGGGTAATCAGACGGGCCAGGTGGCTCATACGCCAGAAGCAGCTCCCGTAGTATCCGAACATCTCGCGGCCGCAGCGGCCGCGGATGAAGCTGCAAAGTCTGCTGGAGCGCCCGAGATACCTGGAATCGAGGTAAAAGCATCATCTGGCCACGGCTATGAGTACATGACGAAACGCCTCTGGGAGCAGTTGCAAGAGAAACATATCAAGCTTCCACCCGGTGCAAATCCTGATAGTGATCTTGCAAAACTTCTCGCAGCTGACAAGAGTTCTATCGATAAAGTAGTTCATCAGCTCGCGCAAGATAATGAATTCTTTAAAGAGAATGGTACTAGTGCGATCGTTGGCGAGCACGCGAAGATGACCATTGATGCGAAAGGCAATATCTGGCTTGGTGAAGATATTCTGGCGCCAAAAGGCGGGTCAATAACGCCGGCATATCACCCCGAAGTTCCCGCTGCTGATATTTCTGTTACGGAAGAACCGGTCGTGCCACTTCCTGCTGAAACTCCTTTCTTTCATCCCGATGCCCCTATTGTGCAAGCAGATGTTCCTGTAACTGAAGCAGGACCGGCGCCATTTGAATCCGGATGGCCAGAATCAAATGGTGCGCATCCAATTAGTGAAGCTAGCGGCGTACATTCGCCGATTGAGTCGCATTCTGTTGTGAATAGTTTTGGTATTGAAGTATCAAATACTGAACCACACGTGTATGTGAATGGGAAAGACCTCTTTGTCTACGGAGGCTCATCGGCGCAAAAAGAGAGGATGATACTGGACTATCTCACCAAGAATCCGACGCAAACGGTTATGAGCGGAGATGATGTGGGGAAGTACCGCGTTCCCTGGCATCTAGTAGAAGGGAAACTCGTTCCTGGGGAACCACTTACAAAGACCGGATTCCTTGGCCTTACGAAGTCATTTGTGCCGCCGCCGGGCCCCGGAGAGTTTAAAGAAGTTGTTTATTAATTCATGCTATGATTTCACCTATGCCAGACGAACTTGCTGCACTCATCGCTGCCGATCTCGGCATCACCGACCTGCCAAAGGAGCAACAACAAACGCTCATTTCGCAGTTCGGCGAGGTCGCGCTCAAGGCGGCGACGATGAAGGTGATAGGTGCGCTCGAGGGAGATAAGCGCGAGGAATTTGCTAAGCTTGCTGAAGCGGGCGACGCGACAGCATTGAAGGCGTTCCTCGACCGTGAAGTCCCTGGTCATGAAGGCATGGTCAAAGCCGCAGTCGCCGAGGAAGTTACAAAATTTAAAGCTTTTCAAGCAGCATAATATTCACTTGCTATGCAACCCACTCAAACTGGAATCGCTGTCGCACTCGCACTCGCAGTTATTGCGGTGTTCTTTATATTTCCGGGCCTCTCGCCCTTTTCTAGTCCGGCTGCAGCGACTACCGCAGCGCCAACTGAACCCACTACTACTCAAACCGCATCAACTACTATGACCACCGAAAATTCTGATCAACTCCAGGCAACCGACGAAATCGTAGGTACCGGCGCTACCGCTGTAGCTGGCGATAGCGTCACTGTCAATTACGTCGGCTCGCTTACTGATGGGACCGTTTTCGACGCCTCGGCTAATCACGGCTCAACCGGCTTCACCTTTAATCTCGGCGCTGGCCAGGTTATCAAAGGTTGGGACCTCGGTGTCGCGGGCATGAAAGTCGGCGGCAAGCGCAAACTCATCATCCCAGCCTCGCTCGCCTATGGCGACAGAGCTATCGGGAATGTGATTCCAGCTAATTCGACTTTGGTTTTTGAAGTCGAATTGCTGAAAGTCCAAAAAGCAGCTCAATAGAGCGTTTCCAAAAAATAGGTTACTCTCTGGAGTAATGAGTTCGATATCCTTCCAGATTGAAGCACGCGCCCCACGAAGTGGGGCGCGTGCTGCTACACTCACCACGCCTCACGGCGTCATACACACGCCAGCATTCAGTCCGGTCGGCACCAAAGCTGATGTAAAAGGGATTCTCCCTGTCCAACTGAAGGCGCTTGGCGCTGAGGTAGTCCTCGCGAATACGTATCACCTCTATCTGCAGCCAGGTGAAGAGATTGTGAAAGCCGCAGGCGGTCTCGGGACATTCATGGGTTGGGACGGGCCGACTATGACCGACTCGGGTGGGTTCCAAGTATTCTCGCTCGGCGCGGCATTTGGCAAAACCATTTCGAAATTCACGACAGGCGAGGTGACGGAGAAAGAAGATCAACTCGCTGTGTATGATGCTGGCGTCGCGAGTCAGCACGGCCAGCTCGCTATCATTGACGACGAAGGCGTCTCATTCACTTCGCATCTCGACGGTTCGCTGCATCGCTTCACTCCCGAGCGCTCAGTCGAGATACAGCATGCGCTTGGCGCGGATATGTTCTTCGCATTCGATGAATGCACGTCGCCGAATGAACCGTACGAATATCAGAAAGAAGCCATGGACCGTACGCACCGCTGGGCGGAGCGTAGCCTGAAAGCGCATCGGCAGAATATCGATGCGAATAAAAAGCAGGCACTTTTCGGAATCGTACAGGGCGGCCGGCACGAAGATTTGCGGCGCGAATCTGCGAAAGAAATCGCCCGCCTCGGTTTCGACGGTATCGGCATCGGCGGCTCATTCTCCAAAGAAGATATGCGTAGCGCGCTTTCCGCGGCAGTGGGTGAACTTCCTGATGAACTGCCACGCCACTTCCTCGGCATCGGCGAGCCGGGAGATATTCTCGAAGGAATTGCGAACGGCATGGACCTCTTCGATTGCGTCGCTGCGACGCGCATCGGCCGCCACGGTTCTATTTATACAAAACGGGGGATTCTTCATCTCACTGGAGAACGCTTTAAAGATGATTTCGGTCCGCTCGATCCTGAGACAGTCGTGCCAGGTACAGAACCGTTCACACGTGCCTATGTCGCGCACCTCGTCCGTGCGAAAGAAATGCTCGGCGCTATCATCGCCTCGACGCACAATGTTGGCTTCATATTGCAGCTTATCGCCGGAGCACGACAAGCCATCCTCGATGGCCGCTTCGAGGAATATCGAGAAGACTTTGTTCGAGATTATTACGGAAAATAATAAAGCGGTCAGTCGCAGGCTGGCCGCTTTATCCTAGAAATCGATGCTACTTGGCCAGTGACAGAGTGCCGAAACGACCGCCGATGACGAAATGAGTGATGACATTCATCACGGGGATGATTGCAACCCGTCGGAATACGAAGACCTGAGCCAATTTGCAATAGTTGCGATCGTCCCAGTCGCTGAGGTCGATGAGCACCACATCGTCTAGCTCTAGCTTTTCGAAATCGACATAGGTCCCACTATTGAGCCAGAGCGAAGTCCCGTCCGCGAGCACAACGGTGAGTCCTGGCTGGGTGGGCGTTGGTTCCAATTTCGTGATTCGCGCGTAGATATGGGGGATATTCAAGACCGATTCTCCTTGCTAGATGCTGGTTGGGGAAGGTGCTTTTCAGCTGCCCGCATAGTATAATATGGAGTCCGTATGTCAAATTTCAAACTACACACCCCATTCCCACCGGCGGGCGATCAGCCGCAGGCTATTGCTAAGCTCGAGGAAGGTCTCAAAAAAGGTCTGCACCACCAGACGCTCTTCGGCGTGACCGGCAGCGGAAAGACCTTTACGGTTGCAAACGTCATCGCCAAACATGATAAGCCCACGCTCGTGCTCGCGCACAACAAGACGCTCGCCGCGCAGCTTGCGCAGGAATACCGGGAATTCTTCCCCGAAAATGCGGTGCATTACTTCGTTTCCTACTACGACTACTACCAGCCGGAGGCATATATCGCGCACTCCGATACCTATATTGAAAAAGAGGCGATGATTAATGCTGAGATAGACCGCTTGCGCCACGCGGCAACGCAAGCGCTGCTTACGCGCAAAGATGTCATCATCGTCGCCTCGGTCTCTGCCATCTACGGTCTCGGTTCACCGGAGGAATATCAAAAAGTGCATGTGAAGATAGAGAAAGGCAGTGTGGAGAATCGTGCTGCGCTTATTCGCAAGCTCGTCGGCATCTATTTCGAACGGACCATTGCCGACCTTAATCCCGGACAACTGCGCGCTATCGGCAATTCGCTCGAATTCATGCCAGTGAACGAGCGCGTGATGTATCGCATTTCCTTTGAAGGTGAGACAGTTGCGCAGATAGACCAGCTCGACCCTGTCTCTCGCGCGAAAATGGCGGAACCATCGTCAGTGTTCGTCTTCCCAGCAAAGCACTTCGTGACGAGCGAGGAAGAGCGTGATCGCGCCATACAAGATATCAAACTCGAACTTGAGGAACAGCTGGCGAAATTCAAGCGTGAAGAGAAGCCGCTTGAAGCCGAGCGACTGAAGCGGCGCACGCTCCACGATCTTGCGCTCATCCGTACACTCGGCTACACCAGCGGCATCGAGAACTACTCCCGCCATTTTGATAAGCGTGCGCCAGGAGAACCGCCGCACACGCTCCTGTCATATTTCCCGCATAAGAAAGATGGTTCGGCAGATTTCCTCACGGTCATTGATGAGTCGCACGTGACGGTGTCGCAAATAGGCGGTATGTACGCCGGCGATAAATCGCGCAAGGATGTGCTCGTCGAATATGGGTTCCGTCTCCCGTCCGCGCGGGATAATCGGCCGCTTCGCTTCGAAGAGTTTGAAGCGAAGATTGGACAAGTGCTCTATACGAGCGCAACGCCGGGTCCGTATGAGCGCGAACATTCCGAACAAATCGTGGAGCAAATTATTCGCCCGACCGGTCTCATTGACCCAGAGCTCACTGTGCGAGGAGTGAGTGATACGGGAGCGTATAAAGGCCAGATAGCAGATTTTATTTCTGAGGCAGAGATAGTCATAAAGCGAGGAGGACGAGCACTCGGGACGACGCTCACGAAGCAGATGGCCGAAGATCTCGCATCATTCCTTCGCGAGAAGGGAATTAAGGCCGAGTATCTCCACTCAGACGTGAAGACCATCGACCGCATCGATATCCTCACCAACTTCCGCAAAGGCATTTTCGATATTCTCATCGGCGTGAACTTGCTTCGCGAAGGGCTCGACCTCCCTGAGGTGGAATTGGTCGGCATCCTCGATGCGGATAAGGAAGGGTTCCTTCGCAGTGAGACATCGCTCATTCAGACCATCGGTCGCGCAGCGCGAAACGTACTCGGTCGTGTGATTCTCTACGCTGATACGATGACCGGCTCCTTGGATCGCGCTATCAGCGAGACGAATCGTCGTCGTGCGCTCCAGGTGGCGTATAACGAAAAGCATGGCATTACGCCGATGACGATTAAGAAAGAGATACACGATATCGCCGCGTCTATGCGCACGGAACATCAACGCACCATCGACGAGCTTCTCGTCCTCGACACTATTGCCTATAAAGACGATCCTGCAGAATTTATTACTCGAAAACGAGAAGAAATGGCTGAGGCAGTAGAGCAGCTCGACTTCGAGACCGCAGCGCTCATCCGCGATGAAATATATAAACTTGAAGGCACAGGGCCGAAAGCGAAGAAACCGCGCACACGAAAACCACTTTCTGGGGGGTGAAAACGAACCGCCCGCAGCGGTTCTCGCCG
>DIZH01000018.1:17272-24422 GCA_002429325.1 Patescibacteria group bacterium UBA6033
ATTGGGCATGATTTGTCCTCAAAAAACTGGGTTGAGACTCCTTATTGTTTGTAGCATCAAAAAAGCGTCAACTCAAACTTGGGATGTGCAAAAAGAGAGGGGCGGTCACAAGTGACCGCCCCTACGTCTTCAAAAGGCCGTATTTTTCGGCGAGCCGAGCACTGTCGGCGGAGAATTTCCCTGTGCTAACCAGTCCCGCTAGTTCGGTGCGAGTGACAATCTTTACCAGTTCATGCTCCGAACTTACGGGGAAAGCTTTGCCGATTTGAGCGTCGGTCACCGTGATTTCATAGAGGAATAGACGGTAATGCTTTTTGGTCTTGCGACCTTGCCGGACCACGCTTCCTAGGAGCTTCGCTTGAGAGCGTTTGAGTCGAATGCCAGTTTCCTGGAAGACTTCTCGCACGAGCGTTGCTATAGGGTCAACGTCTTCAGGCTCCTTCTTTCCTCCGGGCGGAACCCAGTGTTTGCCAGGTCCGCACACAATCAGCATTTCTTCGTGATCCTCTCCTATCCAGATGAAGCCATCGGAGGACCAGTCTTTTTGCTTATGTTTGTGTTTGCGCACGGGACACCTCCTTTCAGAATGTGAGTGGAAATAACTCCCTCTCTGACAGGAAAATACTATGGAGAAAGTATTTTGTCAAATTGTCAAAGAAGTGTGATATACTCATACCGTACCTGCCCCGCCACGGGCAGGAATTGCGCATGAAAAAGACCCCAAAAGAAGAGCATAAGCACAAACACGGGAGCGATTGGCTCTCAGTGAAGGGTGCACGCACTCATAATTTGAAGAATATCTCAGTCGATATGCCGCGCGGCGCCATGACGGTCATCACAGGACTCTCGGGAAGCGGTAAGTCATCGCTTGCGTTCGATACTATTTTTGCTGAAGGGCAGCGACGCTATGTCGAATCGCTCTCGGCCTATGCTCGCCAGTTCTTGAATCAGATGGCGAAACCGGACGTCGATGAGATTGCAGGGCTCTCGCCGGCCATTTCCATAGATCAGAAAAGCCGTTCAAACAATCCTCGCTCGACCGTGGCGACCGTCACTGAAATTTATGACTATCTGCGTGTGCTTTATGCGCGCGCGGGACAACCGTACTGCATCCATCACGATGTACCAATCGTGCGACTCTCGAAAGAGGAGATGATAAAGATGGTATTCTCGCGCGTCGAAGCGAAACGCGCGGGCACGAGCACGAACGTGATGGGCGTCGCGGTCGATAAGACTGCCGTTACCATTTATGCACCGGTTGTCGTCGGCAGAAAAGGCGAGTACTACCAACTGCTCTATGACCTCTTGAGCAAAGGTTATGAAAAAGTCGTCGTGGATGGGAAAGTACACTCGCTTCGCGAAAAAATCGTACTCGACAGGAACAAACAGCACAGCATCGATGCTCTCGTCGATTCTATTTTCGTATCAGAGTTCGCTCGCTCGACCGCATCAGCGCGCGAGCGCTTGTCAGAAGCACTTGAGCTCGCATTGAAGCAGTCAGATGGACTGGTGAAGATCCAACATGCCGATGGTACGACTGAAACGCTATCCTCGAAGTTCATTTGTCCTGATGATGGCGCATCGTTTCCGGAAGTAGAGCCACGTCTCTTTTCATTCAATTCACCGTATGGTGCATGTCCAGCCTGTCACGGACTCGGTACTGAGTCGCTCTTCTCTGAAGAGGTGTGTCCGGTATGCGAAGGAAAGCGATTGCGCCCTGAAGCGCTCCGTGTGTACCTCAAGAGTAAGAAGGACACAACGCTTGGCTCAAGCATCGTCGATTTTACGAACATGTCGATACGCGAAGCAAAAGAGTTTGTCGATTCTATCGAGCTCTCTGACATGAAGAAGGATATCGCTGCGCCAATCCTGAAGGAGATTGATAGCCGTCTCACGTTCATGCTGAATGTGGGACTAGATTACCTCACGCTCAATCGCTCGGCCGCGACCTTGTCCGGCGGAGAAGCGCAGCGCATCCGGCTCGCCTCGCAGCTCGGTAGCGGTCTCACGGGAGCGCTCTATGTACTTGATGAGCCGACCATCGGGCTCCATCAGCGCGACAACGACCGACTCATTAAGACGCTGCTTACGCTCAAAGAGCTTGGAAATACTATCCTCGTCGTCGAGCATGATGAAGACACTATTTATTCCGCGGACTACATCGTCGATATCGGTCCCGGCGCTGGCATACATGGCGGTACCGTCGTGGCGGCAGGATGGCTCGATGACCTCCTCACCGCAAAAGAGAATACGAACAATTCAGAAACGCTTGCCTATCTGCGCCAAGAAAAGGAGATAGAAGTGCCTGAGACGCGCCGCACAAGCGAAAAAGGTTCTATTAAGGTACGTGGTGCGACGCTCCATAATATCGTGAACCAGAATGTCGACATACCGCTCGGCAAGCTCGTCTGCATCACTGGCGTTTCCGGTAGCGGGAAATCAACATTCCTCTACGACATTCTCCATCGCAACATTGCCAGCCGGTTTGCTCGGCGCGAAGCGAAGCTCGAACATGTCGCATCGCTCACGGGTACCGAGTATGTCGGTCGTGCCGTGCTTATCGACCAGTCTCCTATTGGTCGCACGCCGCGCAGTAATCCTGCGACGTATACTGGCGCCTTCACGCACATTCGCGATATCTTTGCCGCCACTGGCGAAGCACGCGCACGCGGATGGAAACCGGGCCGCTTCTCGTTCAATGTGCCTGGCGGCCGATGCGAAGCGTGCCAAGGCAATGGCTCTATCGCGGTTGAGATGCATTTCCTGCCGACAGTGTATGTGACGTGCGACATTTGTATGGGTAAGCGCTTCATGAAAGAAACACTCGAAGTGACCTACAAAGGCAAGAATATATATGACGTGCTCCAGATGACGATAGAGGAAGCGGAAAAATTCTTTGGTGATATTCCTGCTATCTCAGAACGTTTGATGAGTTTGAATGCAACGGGTCTGCAGTACCTCACACTCGGACAGAGTGCAACGACGCTTTCTGGCGGGGAAGCGCAGCGGGTGAAGATATCAAGCGAGCTGTATCGCTCGATGACGATGAAGACCATCTATCTCTTGGATGAGCCAACGGTCGGTCTGCACTATGAGGACGTGCGGAAACTCATCGAGATATTGCAGGAGCTCGTCGTGCGCGGCAATACTGTCGTGGTGATTGAGCACAATCTCGATGTCATCAAGAGCGCGGACTACCTTATCGACTTCGGTCCCGAGGGAGGTGCGGGCGGCGGTAAAGTAGTCGCTAAGGGTACACCTGAAGAAGTAGCTGATGCCAAGGGTTCCCATACTGGCGAGTATCTTGATAAAGTACTCAGACGCCATGCAAAGAAGCGAACTAGCTAAATTCGAACTCCCTGACGTACCGGGCGTCTATCTTTTCAAACGAGGGCGCACTGTGCTCTATGTCGGCAAGGCGACAAGCTTACGCGACCGGGTGCGCTCTTATTTCGATGATGACCTGATAGCGACCCGCGGGCCGCGTCTAGTCGATATGGTGACGAAAGCAGACCGCCTCGCGCATGAGACGACACCGACCGTGCTTGAAGCGTTGGTACGTGAAGCAGCGCTCATCAAGAAATATCATCCAGCAGCGAATGCCGAAGGGAAGGATGATAAGACATTTCTGTATGCAGTGGTGACCGAGGAAGAGATACCGCGCGTGCTCGTTGCACGCGGCAAGGATATTGATTTCAATGCCCCCTCAACAGGCGGTCAGAAATTGAAGGCTCTTTACGGTCCATTTCCTTCAGGTGCGCAGCTCCGCGAGGGACTGCGGCTCATCAGGCGCATCTTCCCATTTTTCGATACGCCAAAGCCGGTCGGTACTAAGAGTAAACATCATGTGGCTCATGTCGAGTTCAATACGCAGATTAATCAGTATCCTCGGACCTTCGATGCGAAGGAGTATCGGCGCACGATACGGCACGTAATGCTATTCCTCAGTGGTCGCGGCAAAGAGTTGCGTGTGACCCTTGAGAAAGAAATGAGGCGCGCGGCTAAGGAGGAGCGATTTGAAGAAGCAGCAGCGAGACGCCGCGAGCTTTTTGCACTCGATCATATTCAAGACGTATCGCTCATCAAAGATGAGAATCTGGAAGAATCGCGGAGTAAGTCTTCGCACTCTCGTATCGAGGCGTATGACACTGCGCATCTCGCGGGTACGAATGCCATCGGCGTTATGACGGTCGTTGAGGACGGCACTCCGGTTAAACGAGAGTATCGGACCTTCAATATTCGCGGCATGAAGAAGAATGATGACATTGCTTCGCTCAAGGAATTGCTGACGCGCCGATTCGGACACTCTGAGTGGCCGTTTCCACAGGTGATCATTATCGATGGGGGTACGACGCACAAGAAAGCTGCAGAGACTGCGCTTGCCGCGCTCGGCATCATCATCCCTGTGGCCGCTGTGGTGAAAGACGAGCGTCATCGCCCGCGCGAAGTCATTGGCGCACGCCGCGCGGGAGTGAGCGAGGCTGATGCCGTGCTGGCCAACAGCGAAGCACATCGTTTTTCGCTTGCTAAGCATCGGGCCGCTCGATCGCGCAAATTACGAACCGTCTAATTGACAAATCAGATTCCTGATATACCTTGAACGAAGAAAGGAGACCGCCATGATGCACTACTGCTCATGTGGCCGCCAGATCAAGGTCTTCATGCGAAGCAAGGGGTGGGTCCCTGCACCGGATGACGATCACGATCTGTGCGATCAATGCTGGAGAAGTTTGCGCGACTCACAGCGTTGAAGCCCCGAAGGAGCACCGCTCCCGGGGCTTCTTCATTTGCTATACTATTTTTATGCATACTGTCGTTGGAGTACTGCGCGGCGGACCTTCGCGTGAGCACGAGGTGTCGCTCAAGACTGGTGCCGCGATTATTGCGAATTTGCCTGCTGAACAATATGTGGCACGGGACATCTATATTGATAAGAGCGGACAGTGGCACGACCGGGGGAAAGTCGTGTCTCCTGAGCGGGTTCTGAGGCAGCTAGATGCAGTGCTCATTGGCCTGCATGGTGAGTACGGTGAGGACGGGCAGGTACAGAAGCTGCTTGAACGTTTCGGCGTCCCGTATGCCGGCAGCGACTCGTTCGGGTCGTATCTTGCGACGCATAAGCTTCTGGCGAAAGCGCGAGCACAGGAAGCAGGATTGCTCACGCCGCCATTTCGGCATATTCAGAATGTGCAAGAGGCCGAGGAGGCGGCGCACGATATCATACGCACCTTCCATCAGCCCGTTGTTGTGAAGCCTACGGGATGGGGCTCCTCGATTGGAGTGTCAATCGTCGGCGGCTATGCACCAGTGCTCGGCGCCATCCAACAGCTTTTTGCCGAAGGGGCTCTGAGTGTGCTCGTCGAAGATTATATCCGCGGGGATGAGGCGACCGTCGGTGTTGTTGAAAACATGCGCGATGAAGCGTTGTATTCATTGCCGCCCGTAGAAATTATTCCACCCACAAATGATTTCTATAGTTACAACTCAAAATATTCTGGCGCGACTCGGCACTTGTGTCCCGGAAATTTCTCTCGCGTGACCGCGGAGGAACTGCAGCGCTTGGCGCGCGTCATGCACCGCACACTCGGATTGCGGCACTACTCGCGCAGCGATTTCATTGTCACTCCGAAAGGCATCTATTATCTCGAGACGAATACACTACCTGGACTCACTGCAGAATCGAATCTTCCGATAGCGTTCGCGTCGGTCGGTGTGTCACTCCCTGATTTCCTTTCTCATTTAGTGACGCTCGCACTGAAGAAGTAATATGGATTTAAAAGAGACTTATAACCGCATTGCCCTTCATTGGCATCAGGATCATTCTTCCGATGATTGGTGGGTGGCCGGCACTGACTCATTCATAAAGATACTTCCCTCTGAAGCTCGTGTGCTTGATGTTGGTTGCGGCAGTGGGGTGAAATCGAAATATTTCGTCGAGCGCGGACTCCAGGTAACGGGAATCGATATATCGGATAAACTGCTTGAGATAGCAAAGAAAGAAGCTCCCAAAGCGACATTCAAGATACTCTCGATGACTGACCTCGATACTATATCTGAGACTTTTGATGGTGTATTCGCGCAGGCCTCACTGCTCCATATTCCTAAGAAAGAAGCGGGCGACGTTGTGCGGAAGATGGCCCAGCGGCTTGTACCAGGCGGCATCTTATATATTGCCGTGAAAGAAGTGCGAGCCGATAAGCCGGAAGAAGCAGTTGAGAAGGAACATGACTATGGCTACGACTATGAGCGCTTCTTTAGTTACTTCTCTATGGAAGAACTCAAACGCTATCTCACGGATGCTGGAGTACAGGTCATTTCTACGCTACGGAACCCTAGTCCGCTAGGGAAGACCGTCTGGCTTCAAATTATGGGAAAGAAATGATAGGCTAGTCATATGGGCCGTTAGCTCAGTTGGTAGAGCACCTCGTTTGCAACGAGGGGGTCGCAGGTTCGAATCCTGTACGGTCCACAAAACAAAGAAGCCGGACGCGAAAGCGTTTGGCTTCTATTGTTTTGTAGGGCCGTACAGGATTCGAAAGCCGGAGGCGCGAAGCCGGGACGAATCTTCGAGACCCGTTGCCGAGGCGGGGTCGAGAGCGCTTAGCGAAATGCGAATCCTTGGAGTATTTCGGTTAGCGACTCGTGGCCGAATCCTGTATTAATATTATGTGGACCTACGGGGAGTCGGACCCCGACCTACGCCATGCCATGGCGTCGTTCTACCGCTGAACTATAGGCCCGAGCGAGGTAGAACAAATGAGTGTCTGCAATCATTTGTTCTCGCCGAGCGAGGGCTGTATATCAGTGCAAGCAACTGATATAGGCCCGGTATCTCATCCCTTTTATCAGGGGTGGACCTAGGGAGAATCGGACTCCCGCCTCGTCAATGCGAATGACGCGTAATACCACTTTACTATAGGCCCGTGCGAAACATGCTACCACGCACACTCTATATTTTCATCGCCTTTTTACGCTCGGGCTACCCGGAATCGGACCGGGACTACAAGACCCCCAGCCTTGCGTACTACCACTATACGATAGCCCGTTTATGGAGATGTTTCTTGTCGGGCCGCCGAGAATCGAACTCGGTCTACACGAACCCGAATCGTGCGTACTACCGGCATACTCCGGCCCGACACGAAACACCTCC
>DIZH01000028.1:0-13551 GCA_002429325.1 Patescibacteria group bacterium UBA6033
GCGACGATGCCTGGAAGGAAGACGAATGCGGCAATCGCGACGAGCGAACCGCCTGCGATAGCCAAGCCGATATAGGTTTCCGAAAAGAAAGACGAGAGATACGATATGAATACGTAGTTGACGAGCGTCGTCACTATCGTCAAGAAGAAATTCCCGAGCGTGAGGGTCGTACGTGCCTGCATTTCCTTCGAGCATACCATATGCTGTTGCCACGCTACATCTCGGCGCAGGACTCGGGTACAGGTGTGCTACCATTTTCTTATGATTAATCCACAACTTGTCGAGTATGTGCGAGGGCAACTTGCCATGGGCGTATCCCAGGAAGAGATAACTAAAGCGCTTGTCGCGAATAGTTGGCAGGTGACGGATATTAACGACGCATTTGCGGTATTCGCTGGTCCTTCGCCCGTCCCGCAGCCATCCCAGTCGGCGGTTGTATCAGCGCAGGCGCAAGGCGGTATAGCGACTCTCATGCCGGTCGGACAGCTGTTTAGTGAATCGTGGAAATTGTATAAGCGACGATTTCTGGTTTTGGCGACTCTCATAGCCATTCCAGATTTGTTAACTTTGGTTGGTCAGCTGTTTTACTTGAACGGCACTACGTTAAGTGGCATTTTGTCTCTAATTATATTCTGGCTTGCACTCGCGTCTTTTGTTCCAGCGCTTGCTGGCATTGTTACCGCACTCTCGAGTGATACTAGTTTCTTTGATTCGTTTAGGCAGGGGATGCGGTCTTTTTTCCCTCTGCTTTGGGTCGGCATATTACTTGGTTTAATATTCTGGGGAGGCATGATTATGTTCATCATCCCGGGCGTCATGATGATGGTTTGGTTCAGTTTCTCTGGCTTTACGTTTGTCATTGAGGGAAAACGGGGACTCAATGCTCTCCTACAGAGTCGTGAATATGTGCGCGGATACTGGTGGGCTCTTTTCGGTCGAGTGGTAGTGATGTCAGCCGTCATTCTCATTCCTATATTTGCCGTTCAATATGCGACTACTGTTGTATTTGGAAAAGCAGTGGCAACAATTACTTATGTTTTAATCTCAATCGTTATTACGCCACTCGGGATGGCCTATTCCTATAAGCTCTATCAAAACATGACCGCGCTGAAGCCGGGTCTGGCGGCAACGACGCCGACTTCTGGCCGCGGATTCCTCATCACGAGTGCCATTCTCGGGTTAGTAGCACCCATACTGATTGCAATCGGTGTGATTTTCCTAATTTCTTCAATGAAAGTCACTACGGGCTCAATGCCAATATCCGCAGCGCCTGCTGCTGAATCATCAGCGACATCGTCTGTGATGGTACTTGCAGCAACACCATACTTGAACACGACGAATGGCTACAGAATCACGCCACCTGCGGGATGGCAGGGACAGAGTACAGACTCTGTTGGGAGAAACACTGTAGTTTTCTCTGCACCAGCCCCGAACCTATCCCAAGCGGGTATCACTGTCGTGACTCAAAAGTCGAATACGGCTGTGACTACAAAAGCTCAACTTGATGTCGCTGTACAAAAGGTGATAGCTATCTATAAAATAGTCATGCCGAACTTCAAAGTCCTAAGCGAGACTGACTCAAACATCGGTTCAGCTCCTGCATCACTCGTTCTCTTCACTTCAGATGACAAAAGCGGTGCACAGGTTGAATCTTCGTTGTTACTCGTAGCTAAGGGCAGTCAACTTTACGAAGTGTTTACTCAGGCCGCCGGCAGAGACTCAAGTGCTTACGAAGGTCTCTTCCAGAGTGTCATTGCGTCTTTCTCGTTCACTCTCTAACTCAGACACGGTAGCAAAAAGAGAGTCGGCTATATAGCCGACTCTCTTTTTGCTTCTTGAGTTACTCGTTACATCCCGATGAGGACGGGGATGACCATCGGCGCCTTGTTCGTACGTGCGAAGAGGAAGCCTGCGAGCACATCGGTCAGGTTGTTCTTCACGTAATCGAGGTCAATTGGGTTCATACCGTTCGTGGAATCCTCGATAGTCTTCTTGATGAGCACACGTGCTTCGTTCAATAGGTTCTGAGACTCACGCAAATACACGAAGCCGCGGCTGATGATGTCGGGTGACTTCCGGAGCTTGCCGGTCTTCAGGTTGACGCTCGCGATGATGACGAACATGCCATCCTTCGCGAGTGATTGGCGGTCGCGGATAACGACTTCCTGGATATCGCCGATGGTGAAGCCGTCGACGACCATCTGTGCCGATGGGACTTTTTGCTTATGCACATTCATGCGTACGCCATCTTCGATGTCGATGACCGTACCGTTGTCGGCAATGATGATATTTTCACGCGGAAAGCCGGATTGTTCGACTGCTTTGGCGTGGCAAGTGGTCATGGACCGATAGCCGTAGCCTGGCATGAAGAAGGTCGGATGGACTTGCTGGTTCATCCACACGAGCTCGCCCGTATTTCCGTGGCCGGTCGAGTGCACATCCGATGAGCGATAGTGAATGAGCGTTACGCCATGACGGTACAGGTTGTCTTTCAACTTCTGCACCGCGATTTCGTTGCCCGGAATGACCGATGATGAGAGAACGATAGTATCGCGCTCGTTCAGCGTGATGTATTTGTGCTGGTGCGTCGCGATGCGCATCAGGGCAGCAAACTCCTCTCCCTGAGCGCCCGTGGAAAGAATGACAATCTTGTCAGGCGGATAATTGCTGATGTCTTGCGCCGGGATGATAGTGTCCTTGCTTATCTTCAAGAGGCCTGTCTTTTCAGCAATTTCGAGGTTGTTCTTAATGGAGCGTCCTTCCGTCACTATCTTCTTCCCGTGCTTCTCAGCCGCTTCCATGATATGAATCATGCGTTCGAACTGCGATGCGAAGGTGCCGATGATGAGGCGTCCTGAAACCGTCTTAATGATGTCTTCAAGCGTCTGAATGACGCGTATCTCAGGGATAGAGAATCCGTCCTTTTCTGCGTTCGTCGAGTCAGCAATGAAGAAGATATTCTTGTCTTTGCCGAGATCGCCCCATGTCTTCACTTCGCGTGCGGAAGGAATGCTGTCGTTGTGGTCGAGCTTCAAGTCGCCCGATATCACGACGTTGCCTTGAGGTGTTTCGATAGAAGCGCCCATAGAGTCAGGGATAGAGTGCGTCACGGGGAAGAACTTCACTTTTGTTGAGCCGATAGTAACGGTCTGGCCGACTTCGACGATGACCATTTCAGATTTTGGTACGTCCGGATATTCTTCCTGGCGTCGCTGGATCATCACCGAGGTGAGCATCTGCGTGTAAATCGGCGGAGTGCCAAAGCGGGGAAGTATGAACGGTATACCGCCGATGTGGTCGAGGTGGCCGTGCGTGATGACGACGCCCTTCACGCGGCTCGCATTCTTCTCGAGATATTTTGTATTGGGGAGGATATAGTCGACGCCGGGAGAGGCCTCCTCGGAGACGAATTGGAACCCTGCATCGAAGACAATAATGTCGCCGGTCGCGCCGACTTCGACGGCAATCATATTGCGGCCGACTTCTTCAACGCCGCCAAGCGGGATGATGCGAACGGACGTCGGTCCTACAGGGTCAGGATAATAGTCGACAGTTGTGTGAGTGCGCGTCGGATTGCTTGCTGGTCGGCGCAGGATCCGCTGGATGCGGCGTGTCGCGCCACCAGGGCGTGAGGCTCCTCCTGCGCGGGGAGAGCGGCCTCGCCCTCCTTCAAAGGACCTTTTCGGGCGTTCGGCGCCGTGCGCTGGTTCACGCCTGGGTGCAGACGGAGCTGCCGCAGGGTTTCCTTTCGGAAGTCCTGGCGCGGGAGCGGGTGCTGGTGCTGGATTCATAACAGTGTTGAGTAGTTAGTCGGGCTTGTAATGGTAATAAACAAACGAAACCCGTACGAAAAATTAACGGCCTTGCTTCGCGAAGAATGGCCACACAGCGTCGGTATAGCGGTACCACGAGGCGACGGTCGCAAAACGGTCTGACGGCGTGATGATCTGGGGCAGTTCGACGCCTTGAAGGTCCTGAGGAAGGGCATAGATGAAATTTGGAGCATAGAGGAATGCTGCAGGATAATCAGCGGCTACTGTGTCCTCGATCTTCTGCAGATCTTTCTGGCGAGCCTCCGCATTTGCGGTGCTTCGGGCATCCTCAAGGAGCGTATCGACGGCCTTATTCACATAGAGCGCGATGTTAAGTCCTGGGTCGTTGCGCTCCTGAGAATCCCAGAATGCATAGAGGTCCTGGTCGCGGCCGATGACCATGCCGTAGAGGAGTGCGCCATACTTGCGCGGGCGTATCACATTCTGGGACAGGTCGCCGGGTTCATAGAGCTCGATATCAACCGAGATGCCGAGCTGTTCCCAATCCGCTTTCACTGCGCTCGCGACATTCTTCAATTCAGGCACGTTCGAGGTGCGGATGGTGATGGTGCTGAGCGTGAGCTTCGCTTTCGTGTTCACCCACTGACGAGCATTACCGTCATAGGTCCATCCTGCTGACTGAAGCACCTTTGCTGCTGCATCGGGAGTGTCTACTGGCGGCACCGGCACTTGCGTGATACCTACTCCTGGCGGCACAGGTCCCATGAGCGGCGTAGCATATCCTCCAAGTACGTCGTGCACGATCGCTCGCCGATCAACGGCGAGAGAAAGAGCTTTCCGGACTTCTGCGCGCGCATAGACCTGATTGTCGCTTGGATTAAAGAACACGGCGAAGACGCGAGCATAAGGAGCAGTGAGCGCATCCTTCTGTGGAATGCCGTACGCGCTCTCAACCGCTCCTCCGGTGAGCGCGCTCGTAAGGTCCTCAGTGTTGGCATAGAAGTTGAATTGAATGCCATTCAAGTACGGCCGTCCGAGCACGTAATACGGATTTTCGGTGAGAGATACGCTCTGGATCAATCCTGATGCATTGCGTGAGACGTTTGCGATCTTGAATGGACCGCTGCCTACTGGGTTGGTCTCAAGTGCCGAGAAAGGGAACTCCGTATCCGAGATATTCTGCCAAAGGCGAGATGGCAGTATACCGAGCGTCGTAAGCCCCAAAAACGGCGCATACGCTTTGCTGAGCGTGAAACGAACGGTCTCTTTGTCCACTGCCACGACGTTTACTCCCGACCAGTTCGCGTACTCAGGGCTCTTCAATCCAGGGTCCTGAGCCTTATTCACCGTGAAGGCTACATCATCTGCAGTGACGGCAGAGCCATCTGTGAACTTTGCGTCCTTGCGCAGAGTAAAGGTATACGTCTTCCCGTCGTCGCTCACGGTATAGCTTTCAGCAAGTACCGGGACAAGCTTTCCTTCTCCTGAGAGTCCCATAAGGCCGGCATAGGTGAGGGTCGACAGGTCGCGGTCTGCGTCGCTTATGGCAAGCAGCGGATTGATGAACTGCGGATTTCCTAGCTCACCCTCGACGAGGGTCCCGCCATACGTAGGAACTTTCTCCAGGAGCGACTGTTCGAGCGCATACAGGCTCACGAGGGATGCAATGATGAGGAGGCCAGAGAGCGCATAGAACACTACGCGGTCGCCGGGCGGTAGTCCTTGTACGAACGCACTTACGCGGTCAAACAAAGGTACATGCTGTACCCGCTTCAGCTGTTCTCTCCAACTCGCCCCGTTAGAAAGGGCTGGGGAATCCGTGTGCTCAAGGAAGTCCATGATAGGGAATCACCGCGTTATCGAACTCTTTCTAACGGGGTAAAAACCGACCGATTTGCTCATGACCCTACCAGAAGGAAGTTCGCTATCGCCGCGAGTACGAGGAGAATAGCGATGAGGATTGTCGCATTAAATAGGAACTTTTCAGCGCCACGGCGCTTATAAAAAGTTGATGCGAAATTATCGCCTCCGAAAGCTCCTCCGAGAGTTGCGCCGCGTCGTTGTAGGACGATGCCAACTATGAGGAGTATTGAGAGGGTTATTTCCGCGTACGGTAGTGCCGATACGAGTGCCTCCATCTGTAGCTCTAGACTACCACGGGGAGGGAATGGGGCGCAAGGGATAGTTAAAAACAGAGACCGCCCGACAGAACAGGCGGTTCTCTGTAGTTGCAGGGAAGTGGGAGTTTCTCTATACTCCCTCTACGTGGGCGAAGGGTAACTTTTATTCATTTATATATAGAACATGGCAAAAAAGCTTTCACTCAAGCCGCTTGGAGACCGCGTGATAGTCAGACCTTTTGAAAAGGAAGGCGAAAAGAAGCTTGCTTCAGGCATTATCATTCCTGAGACTGTCGATAAAGAGAAACTTTTGAAAGGGGAAGTGGTGAACGTAGGTCCGGGTTCCCGCAATAGTGCCGGTGAGCGCATCCCAGTCTCCCTGAAATCAGGCGACACTGTCTTTTTCAAGAAACCGTGGGACGAACCGATTAAAGTTGATGGGGTTGAATACTATGTGCTTCCCGAGGCCGACATTATTCTTATTGAAAACTAATCATGGCGAAACAAATTCTTTTTTCTGAGGACGCACGCAAGGCGATAGCGAAAGGTATCGCGCAGGCAGCCCGCGCCGTGAAGATTACACTCGGTCCCAAGGGTCGCAATGTTGTCATCGAGAAGTCGTATGGCGGTCCACGCATCACGAACGATGGTGTTTCCATCGCGAAGGAAATCTCCTTCAAGGACAAGTTCGAGAATATGGGCGCGGAGATTGTGAAGGAAGTCGCAAGTAAGACTAATGACAACGCTGGTGACGGCACTACGACCTCAGTCGTGCTTCTCGAAGCACTCGTCGAAGAAGGTTTGCAGCACATGATGAAGGGGTCAAACGCTATGGGTATCCGTGCGGGCATGGAGAAAGCGCGCGATGCTGCTCTCATTGAGCTCAAGAAAATGGCGAAGCCTGTCTCTGGCAAGAATGAGGTGAAGCAGGTCGCCACTATTTCGGCAGAGTCTGAAGAGCTTGGTTCCATCATCGCCGAGGCAGTTGAGAAAGTCGGCGCATCGGGCGTTGTTACCGTTGAAGAGAGTCAGGGCATGGAACTTTCCTACGATATCGTCGAAGGGCTCCAGATCGATAAGGGCTATGTTTCGGCCTATATGGTGACCAACCCGGAGCGTATGGAAGCTGAGATGAAAGATGCGGCCATCCTCATCACCGACAAGAAGATCGGCAGCGTGCAGGAAATTCTCCCGCTTCTCGAAAAGATTGCGCAGTCGGGGAAGAAAGAGCTCATGATCATTGCCGACGATGTCGAAGGCGACGCACTCTCCACGTTCATCGTGAACAAACTGCGCGGCACCTTCAGCGTGCTTGCGGTGAAAGCTCCGGGTTACGGTGACCGCAAGAAAGAAATGCTCGCGGACATTGCGGCAGTCGTGGGCGGCCAAGTGATATCGAATGAAGTCGGCATGACCTTTGAGAACGCGACTCTCTCGATGCTCGGCAAGGCCTCGCGCGTCGTCGCGACCAAGGATACGACCACAATCGTTGGCGGCAAGGGCAAAAAGTCCGACATCGCCGCGCGCGTTGCGCAACTTAAGGCACAGCTCGATCTCACTGAGTCGAAGTTCGATAAGGAGAAATTCGAAGAGCGCATCGCGAAGCTCTCGGGCGGCGTTGCGGTCATATCGGTCGGCGCCGCGACTGAGACTGAGATGAAATATCTCAAAGACAAGATTGATGACGCGGTGAAGGCGACGAAGGCTTCGATCGAAGAGGGAATTGTCGCCGGTGGTGGCACCGCACTCGCAAAAGTTTCGAAGAAACTTGCAGCGCAAACGGGGAAGATGACCGTCGACGAGAAAGTAGGTTTCGACATTGTCGTGCGCGCGCTCGAAATGCCGCTCGCGCAGATAGCGATTAACGCCGGCAAGGACGATGCGTCCGTTATCGTTTCGAAAGTGCAGTTGGGCAAGGTGAATGCCGGCTACAACGCACTCACCGATGAAATGGTTGAGGATATGCTCGCGTCGGGCATCGTCGATCCTGTGAAGATGTCGCGCATGGCGCTCGAAAATGCCGTCTCTGCAGCGGCCATGCTTCTCACGACTGAAGCAGCTATTGCTGAAATCCCTGAACCGAAAACGCCAGCGGCCCCCGACATGGGCGGCATGGGCTATTAGTTACTTGGCGGTCGGACCGCCAAGTAACAGGAAAGCAAAAAGCCCTGCGGTGCGGGGCTTTTTGCTTAGGGTTGCTCGTTATAGCTTATGACGCGCCAGCCGCGTGTTTTTGAGAACATCTGCCACGGGTTGTATTCGCATATGGTGATGCCGGCATTTTCGGACACATTGAAGAACGAGAGTTTTACAAACTCAGCAGCATGAAGTTGTTCGCGGTAGAGAAGGTACGCGATGCACATCTTGAGAAATCCATGATGGGTCACGATGATGGTCTCGCGTGATCCTTGTCGGGCAAGCAACTCAAGGCACGCTCGCGCTCGTTTCTTGATGTCTGCGAAATTCTCTTCGTCAGAATAGCGATAATCGTCGGTATGGTATGCCAGATCGATGTGGTCGACGATACTTACGACTGTCGGATCATCCGTTTGCTTCCCGATGATTTCCGTCGGATTGCGCCGTTCAGCGAACAGAGACGACGAGGTAATAGGTACGTGCAGCTGCTCCCCGATAATATGGGCAGTTTCCTCGGCGCGAGGATATGAGCTCGTGATGATTCTTTCGATAGGGAAGCGCTTTAAATAGGTGCCGACTTTCTGTGCTTGCTCGCGCCCTTTTTCAGAAAGCGCACCATCCGGGCCTTGTCGAATATGCTGTGCGTTCAGGATGGTCTGTCCATGACGAACGAAGTAGAATCGCTCTGTATGCATGCGTAAGAGCGCAAGCACAATGAGCAGCACTACTAAGAGCAGCAGAAGCGGCCCAAGAATGAATCCGAGAGAGAAGAGATCGAGCATCGTGCATTCAGTATATCCCAGTGATACACTCTATAAAGTGAATATGACTACTATTTTTAATTGGCTACCGGATTTCTTGAAATCAAAATGGATACTCGGATTAGTAGTACTAGCTATCCTTGGCGGTGGATATTGGTATTTATTTGGACGGGCAACAAGTACCTATCAGTTTATAACGGTCACGCAAGGCTCTATTACCGAGACGGTTTCAGTGACTGGCAATACGACGCCAACAAAGAGCGTTTCGTTAGGGTTCCAGAATACTGGTACGATTGCACGCGTTAACTACGGTCTCGGCGACCAAGTCGGCGCGGGCGCAGTCATTGCAGAACTCAATACAGGGAACCTCTCTGCCGCGCTCGCGCAAGCCCGAGCGAATCTTGCGGTTGCGCAGGCGAATCTCGCCGCACTCGTGGCGGGCACACGCCCGGAACAAATCGCCATCGATCAGAGCGCCGTCACACAGGATCAATCTGTGCTTGCTAATGCAATATCGAGCGCATATGCCGCCTCTGACAGTGCGGTACACACAAGCGCTGACCAGTTCTTCACTAATCCGCGCAATTCGACTGCGGCGCTTACATTTATCGCATCTGATGCAGTACTCGCCGCAACAGTAGTACAGGAACGTATTGCGCTCGAACCGACACTTGCTGCGTGGAATACGCAAGTCTCCTCGCCATCTTTTGCTACGGCTGATCCGACGGATGCAGCAACACAGGCGGTGCAAAATCTCGCACAAATCAATACCTTTCTCAATGATGCAGCCGCTGTACTTTCTAAGACTCAGAGTTTGTCAGCCGCGACTTTGGCCACCTATCAGGCGAATATCGCCAGCGCTCGCACGAGCATCGCTAGCTCCCTCGCGGCGCTCACTAGTGCAAAGACAGTGCTCATAAGCGCGGAGGGTGCGCTCACGCTTGCACAGGCGGGCTCAACTCCCCAAGCCATTGCAGCACAGCAGGCACAAGTACAGCAGACACAGGCTGGCGTCGCGAATGCTGAAGCAAATCTGGCGGGGGCTCTGATTATCGCTCCCATTAGCGGTGTGATCACGCAGCTCGACGCGAAGGTCGGACAGCTCGCCTCCCCGGGCACGCCGCTCGTATCTATCATCGGCAATAGCGGGTTCGAAGTGGACGCGGGAGTGTCTGAAACTGATGTCGGGAAGCTGGCCGTGGGGAATACTGTGACGATGACTCTCGACGCGTTCCCCAGCGAAACCTTCGGAGGGACAGTATTTTATATCGCACCAGCACAGACGAATACACAAGGCGTCATCAGTTATCAAATCAAGATTGCCTTCAGCAAAACTGATCGGAGATTGAAGAGTGGCCTTACAGCAAATATTGATATACAAACGAAGAGCAAAGACAATGTATTAATTCTCCCGCAGTACGCGATTTTGCAGAATGACATCGGCACCTTCGTCGAGACGCTTTCCGGGAAGACAGCAACAATCAGTCCGGTCACGCTCGGTATCCAAGATCAGAAAGGGAATGTCGAGGTGACATCGGGTGTGACGCTCGGCGAACAAGTCATTAATATCGGGCTCAAAGCACAATGATTGAGATCAGAGATCTAAAGAAAGAGTATCTAGATGAAGAGACACCAACACGCGCGCTTCGCGGCGTGACGTTCTCCATTCAGAAAGGCGAGTTTGTTTCTATCATGGGTCCCTCAGGATCGGGCAAGTCAACTCTTCTACAGATACTCAGTTTCCTCGATCGTCCGACGGGCGGCGTCTACACCTTTCAGGGTAAAGGTATCGACGAGATGACCGACCAGGAGCTTGCGCACGTTCGCAACAAAGACATGGGCTTCGTCTTTCAGTCGTTCAATTTGCTCTCTCGATTGACGGTCTACGACAATGTGGAGATTCCGCTCCTGTATTCTGATATTCTGCCCGCCAAGCGCCGGACGCTTATCGAGGAGGCTGTACGGTCGGTCGGTCTCGGTGAGAAACTCTATACCGAAGCAGGGAAACTCTCTGGCGGACAGAAACAGCGCGTTGCTATCGCTCGTGCGCTCGTAACTGAACCGAATGTTATTTTCGCCGACGAGCCCACGGGCAACCTCGATTCACAATCTGGACTGCAGATTATGGAGATATTGAAATCGCTTCACGACAGGGGCCGTACGGTGATATTAGTGACGCACGAGACGCAGACTGCTGAGTTTGCCAACCGCATTATTCTGATGAAAGACGGTATGGTGGAGAGCGATAAGCCCATCACGGCGCGCAGTTTCCACGGTTCTCTCAAATAGTTAATATGCTTTTACGAGATGCTTTCAAGACAGCGACGCGGAGTCTCACTCACGGGAAGATGCGTTCTGTACTCACGATGCTCGGTATCGTCATCGGTATTGGCTCGGTGATTATTCTCATGTCGATCGGGCAATCAGCGCAAGACCTGATTCTCGGTCAAGTGCAGAGTATCGGTTCGAATCTCATCATCATCACTCCCGGCGCACCAAGCGGTAAAGGTTTTTCTGCTCCTGCTTCTGCGCAAGGTATCGTTATTACTAGTTTGCAGCAGAGAGACGTCGACGCGCTCCAGCGCGAGCCGTCGATTGATCTGGCGGTTCCTGAAGTGCGCGGACAAGCAGAAGTGGTGTATGGGAATACGAACAAGACGGAAGGCTACACTGGGAGCACAGCGGATTTCTTTATCGTCAGCAACTTGGCGAAAGTCTCGAAAGGTCAGACCTTTACAAAAAGCGATGTTGACTCAGGGAATCATGTCGCGGTCATCGGGCCAGATCTCGCGAATACACTCTTTGGTCCCTCGATAAATCCTATTGATAAAACAATACGGGTGAAAGGCGTCACCTTCCGAGTCGTCGGTGTTCTTAGTAAAGGTGGGACGGGGGCGTTCGGCGTTGATATCGGTAACTTGGTGGTCGTGCCGATAAGCGTCGCGCAAAAACAGCTTCTTGGCATCAATTATCTCAATGTCGTCATCACGCAAGCGAATGCTGCGTATGATATCAATTTCGTAAAATCGCGTATCACCTTCGCTCTGCGCCAAAACCACAGCATCACCGATCCAGCGAAAGACGACTTCAATATTCAAACCCAAGCAGATATTCTTTCTATCCTCGGCAGCATTACCTCGATTCTCACTCTCTTCCTCGCAGCCATTGCGTCAATCTCACTCATCGTCGGCGGCATCGGCATCATGAATATCATGCTCGTCTCCGTCACTGAGCGGACGCGGGAGATTGGGTTGCGCAAGGCGGTCGGTGCGACTGATGGCGACATTCTCCAGCAATTCCTCATCGAATCTGTTCTCCTGACTTTTGCGGGTGGCGTCGTTGGCATTATATTCGGTGCGGTGGTCGTCGGGGCGCTCTATTTCGGCATCAACGCTCTCAACCCTACCCTCGGTTGGGTTTTCGCTTTCCCGATTTCAGCAGTCGTTCTCGGGCTCGCGGTATCGGGTATCTCGGGCCTCGTATTCGGCATTTATCCGGCGCGCAAAGCCGGACGGAAGAATCCTATCGATGCGCTGCGCTACGAATAATCTCTTTCCGAATCAGATTTTTAGGTAAAAAAGGTTTTGCACAGGCAGCGTAAAGACTTCTCCTGGCCGATCTAAAGAGCGTCATACTATAGCCAGCGGACCACCATAACCCCGCTTTAATCATCTTCCAATCTTCATGAAAGGACTACATGGTATCGCGTTTATTCTTGTGATTATCGGCGCCCTCAACTGGGGCCTTGTCGCGCTTGGGTACTGGATGGGCAGCAACTGGAATGTCGTGAATCTCATTCTCGGCAGCATGCCGACGGTTGAGAATCTCGTCTATCTGCTTGTGGGCCTTTCAGCCCTCTCGATAGGCTTCTCCCACAAGAAGGATTGTCGCAGGTGTAATCCATCGGGAATGTAACGCACGTTCTCGCGAACAAACACAAAGCCGGCGTACGCCGGCTTTGTGTTTGTCACTTCCTCTCGTTTGCTATGGATTCTGAGTAGCGGTGTCGTAGCCGTAGCCAATTACTTTATGGTAGTAGCTATTAGGCTGTGGGGACCAGCTGCTATCTGGTGCCGGCGCTCCACACGTAAATATCCATGCGACTAGCTGATTTGTTGCACTATCTGTATACGTTCCATTTGCTGGTGTACAGGCGGGTGTAGCAGTAGCAGTAGTTGCAGTAGTAGCAGCAGAGGTAGAAGTCGTTGTCGTGTTAGTGGTGGAAGTTGTACTTGTCGTGGACGTTGTCCCTGACGATGATGTAGCGGGGCCAGGATTATTAAGTGTCGTGGAAGAAAGAGAAGGAATCATAGGGTTGCCAGTTTGCGCTGAAGAATAGCAACCGGCTACCATGTTCTTACCTTCTATCGCCGCACCTTGACCATGAGCAACCCCCAGATAATAGGTTGCTCCTACGTTAGCGGCAGTACACGCCGTCGAAGGCTCAGCAAAACCAAGGTCTTTCGCGGACATCCAGGTACTCATTGGTCCAGCAGTTACATATACCGACCATGTATACCAGACGGAGTTATTGGTGCCATTTCCGGGTCCGACAACGTACGGAGACGTAATCGTAGTCGCAGTGCTCGTCGTGGTCGTATCCATCGTGTATGAGCAAGTGCAGGTGCCGTTCGTCACATTCACTGAGGTATTTATGTTGCTGGCGCTACATGCGGTAGAAGGCGGTTGTACCCCTGCTCCGAATGCCGAACAGCTCCACTTGTAACTACACGTCTGTCCGGCACCTGTCACGAAGCATGC
>DIZH01000028.1:13792-13980 GCA_002429325.1 Patescibacteria group bacterium UBA6033
ACCGTCCCCACTTTTATTGGTTGACCGTTCGGATAGAGAATGTATCCGTCATACGAGCCATTCGGGAATTGGCCGCCAGTAACGACGGTACGAACGGTAGTGTTATTCACCCACTCTGCTGCGGTGAAGTCACGATATGCCGAAGCACTGAGACACCCTGTTGCCCCTGCAGGAGACATACATCCTTT
>DIZH01000015.1:0-6801 GCA_002429325.1 Patescibacteria group bacterium UBA6033
AAAAGCTTGTAATTGGTGCCGTTGGAAGCATAGAGATACCCATTGCAATTCCCCGCAGGACTCGGGTCAACGGGGAGAACTGAGATATACGTGGGAGTGAGACCGGATATGTACGCACCTGCGCCGCTGATCGTTCCATTTCCCGGTCCGCACGATCCGGTACTCACCCCTCCCCACCAACCGGGATTCGGCAAGGGATAGGAACCGTTGTCGATGTAATACATATTGATCGCGGTACGCAACTGAATCATATCCTCCCTACGCTTCGCATCCCGCGCCTTAGCCCGCGCCGTACTCAGACTCGCTAGGACGATGCTCGAAAGCAGTCCGATGATAGCGACGACAACAAGGAGCTCTATGAGAGTAAATCCTTTGTTGTGCTTTCCGTGAAAAAAGTTCATGCGGTCAGGGCGCTGGTACGAGCCGTGGTGGGGCATTCCCGGGATTGTATACCTGCATACCCCGTGGGGCCACTATTTTTGCAGCATGGCTCTCTCCGACACTGTTTATGAGCAGTATGAAGGAGAGAAGGAAGACGATGATTGCAAATGCGAGGAGCACATATTGCGCTTGCGCCTCATTCTTTATCAATCCCCCGGAATATCGCATAACGAACTGAACAAACTTTGAAGGTTCTGGAGATATGGGGGAACGATGAAATCCCTCATCTTCGTCTTCAGATAGGGCTGCTATGTCAGTAGGTTGATCCATATTCTCTATACGTCACTCTCTGAGCCACTTCCCATAATCCTAGCATGGGCAATACCACGGAAAAGCGTCGTGTGAATACCAAAAAGAAAGGGTGGCCACGGTCGTAAAACGCATTCATTATTATAGCGACTATGGCGGAGAGGGTGGGATTTGGTCACGCATAAAATCCTGCTGGATTTTTGCGCTACCCCGCCTCGCGCCGTCGTGCTCTGGCTTTCAAATCCCACCCTCTCACTCAAAATATAGTCGCGGGACATTTTCATGTCCCGTTCGTGATTTTGCGGAGAGGGTGGGATTTGAACCCACGGTACCCTTACGAGCACGCTAGTTTTCGAAACTAGTGCCTTCAACCACTCAGCCACCTCTCCAGGCGCGAACGTGAACGGTATGGCCATCCTAGCATTTCAGCCGAGAAATGATAAGTTTTGTATACGGCCCTATATGTAAGCATATAGGGCCCCGTTCGGAGAAAGAGTACGAACGTTCGACGTTCGGACTCTTTTCCTCACTTCGGCCCTATCGTCTAACGGTTAGGACAGCGCCCTTTCACGGCGTAAATCGGGGTTCGATTCCCCGTGGGGTCACAATAAGACACAAAACGCGCACTGCTGCGCGTTTTGTGCTTTTTGTGAGGTCGGAGCCATGTCCCTCAACAGAGGGACCTGCGAGACGAGGTCGAACAGCACTTACGTAATTTGCGAACACCTGGAGCAAACTACTTAGTGACTGGTGACCACTCAGAAGTATCGCGAGGTCGCGCAAAATCTCAGCAGGGATTTATGTGTGACCGATTCCCCGTCGTACTGAAGCTGTAAGCTTCGATAAGCGTAATCACGGCCCCCATGGAAAGAGAGATTCCGGTCGAAGTTCCACTGTGGTATAGTCTCCTCACGCGCCGTTAGCTCAGTTGGTTAGAGCGTCTCATTGACGTTGAGAAGGTCGGGGATTCGAATTCCTCACGGCGCACAGAAACGTAGATATGAATTTTGAACAACAACCCAATAATAATGAGGCCCATTCAGGAGAATATAAGATGGTGAAGGAACAGCTTCGACAGTTGTTCAAAAATAAAGACGAAGAAAAACGAATACACGAGTTTTATTCTGATATAAGAAAATTTGCAGGTCTTGTTGAACTAGACTCAGAATCCTTAATCAAAGAGCTGGGAGAAGCCCTGCACTCAAAGACTTCAGAAGAATTCGTCGAACTCTCTTTTGAGCGTTTGAAGAAACTTTTTGATCAGAAAATTGAACATCCGGAGATTTTTGAAAAGATACGGCGAGAGGCGATGGGTAATATTCGGCTAAGTGAGCTTATGTATTATACTATCGACCGCAGAAACTGGACAGCGCTTATTCATATCGGCCCAAAGGGTGATTTGAGTCTCGGTGAGATACTAAAAGCATTTCGCGATGGATTGCATGAGCTTGCCAAACAAGTAGAGGAGGATGAGAGAATAAAAGAAATACGAGCTACCTCGTGGATAGTGGCATCCAACCCAGGACTCTTAGAAAAAGCCGGTTTTACTGTCGAAGGTCCTGTTGATGAGAAAACTAAAATCGAAGATTTTAGAGATGAAACGAGACCAATCTCCTCGGCTCACATGAGTAGAGAAAGACTGTTGGAGAAGTGGTTGATAACATAGGTATCGTCCTGAACGACGCAACGCCCAAAATCTAGTTTTTGTGCTATAATATTTCGGATGCGACCGAAGAAAAGCGCTGCCCGGGGCGCGAAAGAGAAAGTCTATATATATGGCAAACACGCGCTCATGGAGGCGCTTGAAAGCAATGCTCGCGTCATTCGTAAAGTATTCCTGGCGCCTGAGGTAAAAGACCAGATCCTACGCGATCTCCTAGAGAAGCTCAAGATCCCAACGACGCCGCTCGGCGGCGGTCAGGGAAAAGAGCTTGCCGGACGCGATGCAGTGCACCAGGGCGTCATAGCGATAATGGACCCTGCTGCCCTACTCATCTCTCTCGATACATTCCTTGAGACTCTCGATACGAAAGAGAATCCGGCCGTGGTCGTCCTCGGCGAAGTGCAGGACCCACATAACGTCGGCGCCATCATCCGTTCGGCGGCGGCTTTCGGTCTATCTGCCGTTCTCATTCCCGAACATCATCAGGCAGGCATCACCGGCGTCGTAGTGAAGACGTCGGCCGGCATGGCGTTCCGTATCCCACTCATCTCAATTGGTAACGTGAACCACACTCTCAAGATACTCAAAGAAAAAGGATTTTGGACCTATGGACTTGCGATGAGAGGGAGCACAGCACTCAGTGCTGAAGCATTTGATGCACCAACGGCATTCATCATCGGCAATGAGGGCGCAGGCATCCGCGAAAAGACGCTTGAAGCATGCGATGTTACTCTTTCCATTCCGATGCATCCGCGCACTGAATCTCTGAATGCTGCTGTCTCTGCTGCCGTTGTCTTCTACGAATGGTCAAAGAAGCATCCCGAAGCGCTATGACGTACTACGTAAAAAATCTCAATACCCTTCCCTGGGACGACTACGAACTTCTCGATTCTGGCGACAACATGAAGCTGGAGCGATTCGGTACAATCATCGTCGCTCGTCCGGAAACGCAGGCGCTGTGGAAGAAACAGAAACCAGAACTTTGGGACCAAGCCCATGCTGAGTTCGCCTTTCGCGACAAAAAAGGCGGCTGGACCGTCAAGAAGGACGTACCGGAGTCATGGGAACTCGGCTGGGGCACCGCGCGCTTCACTGCACAGCTTACGGGCTTCAAGCACACAGGCGTATTCCCAGAGCAGGTACCGAACTGGGAGTGGACGAGGGACCAGATAGAGAGTATGGGAAAGTCAGACTTTCCCAAAGTGTTGAACCTTTTCGGCTATACCGGTATCGCATCGGTCGTCGCAGCACAAGCTGGCGCACACGTAACACATGTGGACGCGTCAAAGCAATCACTTGATTGGGCCCATGATAACGCGCGACGCTCAGGCGTTGCTGAAGATCGCATCCGCTGGATACTCGACGATGCGCTCGCATTCGTGAAGCGTGAGGCGCGGCGCGGCGCGAAATACGACGGTATCATCCTTGATCCTCCTGCATTCGGGCGCGGTGCCAAAGGCGAGGTGTGGAAGATCGAAGAAAATTTCCCAGAACTTCTTGAGTCGCTTAAAGAGATATTCTCCGATAAACCTGGTTCTTTTTTCTTGCTCAACGGCTATGCTGCAGGCTATGCTCCGCGCTCGTTCGCTCAGGCCGTTGAGGGAGTATTTGGGCAGACGGAGAATAGTGAGGATGGCGAACTCTATATACAAGAATCGGATTCCGAGCGCGTCATCCCTGCTGGCATCTATGTGCGCTTTGTGCGGTAAGATATCTCTATGAGTGATAAACCGATTGTCGTCATCTACCATAAGCGTTGCCCTGACGGGTTCGGTGCTGCCTATGCCGCATGGGAGAAATTCGGCGATACTGCAGACTATATCCCTGCTGGGTATGGCGACGAGGCGCTTGACGGTCTTGAAGGTAAAGAGGTCTACTTGCTCGACTTCTGCTATGAGTTGCCAGGTGAGATGGAGCGGCTCGCAAAAATAACTAAGCGCTTCGTCGTTCTTGACCACCATCAGAGTTCTAAGAAGCTCGTCGAGATTGCACCCGAACACGTCTACGATGAGAATCGTTCGGGCGCGACCATCGCGTGGGATTTTTTCCATCCTGACACGCCCCTGCCGCGGCTTATGCAGCACCTTGAAGACGGCGATCTCTATCGCTACGCGTTGCCCGATACGCGGGACATCTTTTCATACCTCGTCGTACAACCAGACGATTTCGTAATTTGGGACGCTCTTGCAAAGACGCTCGAAGATGATACGGCGCGAACACAATTCCTCATCAAGGCAGCAGCATATACAGAATATTTCGAACTGCTCGCGAAAATCTCCATCGAGGCGGCTAAGAAAGTTCGCTTCGAAGGACACGAATGCTACTTCTCCACGGCGATGCCCTCAATCACCATGCGTTCCTACGTGGGCCATGCACTTTATGAAAAACTACCGCCTATCGCGCTTATCGTGAGTGCCCATCCCGACGGTTTCGGCGTCTCGATACGCAGCGATGGCACAGTGGATGTGGCCGCGATTGCAGCAAAATATGGTGGCGGCGGTCATCCTGTTTCCGCAGGGTTCTTCATCCCGAATGGCACTGAAGTACCGTGGGTAGAAATTGACGACTAGCGGGTGAAAAGCGCACCGCGATAAAACGCGAGTTCAGAAATAGATGAAAGAATGTCATCTTTGGCGCGATGGGCGCTCTCCCCTTTTCTGTCTTGTGATTCATGATAGAGCGCCGGCAACCAACGGCGAGCGAGCTCTTTCACTGTTGAGACGTCGATGCAGCGATAGAAGAGATACTTCTCGATTCGCGGCATCTGTATACTCAAGAAATGCCGATCAACGTGGATGGAGTTGCCACAGAGAGGTGCTGAGTTTGGCTCGACATATTCTTTCAGAAATTTGAGTACTTGATCCTCAGCCTCAATGAGCGAGAGTGTGCTTGCCACCACAAGCGGAACGAGGCCGTTCTTTTCATGAAGCTCCCGCGCAGAAGCCGGAGCGGCCTCAAAGAGATTTGGGTCTGCATGAATGATGAGATCGGGACCCTCTGCGACGACGTTCAGGTCCTTATCGGTCAAGATGACGGCAATTTCGATAATCTGGTCCACTCGGGCATCAACGACGGAGGTCATTTCGAGGTCCATCCAGACGAGAAGGTCATTTCGCTGCATTAGGCTATACTACACTAAAATCATGAGAATCTTAGCCATTGAAACGTCCTGCGATGAGACTGCGATTTCCATAGTCGAAGCGCAGGGGAATGAGAAAGAAGCTCAGTTCCACGTGCTTGGAAATGCACTGCTTTCCCAGATAGAATTGCACCGCCAGTATGGCGGCGTCTTTCCTGCGCTTGCTAAGCGCGAGCATGCGAAGAATCTCGTACCAATACTTGAAGCGGCACTTGAAGAGGCCGAACTCTTGCATGAGGATACGCAGGCGATTCCGGAAGAGATGCACGACAAGATTGCGGAGATATTGTCGCGCGAGCCTGGGCTCGCCGAAGCCTTTTTCGCATTTGTCACTGAGTGCGAGACGCCCGATATCGATGCTATCGCAGTCACAGCTGGCCCTGGGCTCGAGCCGGCGCTCTGGGTGGGCATCAACTTCGCTAGAGCACTCGCACTCCTCTGGCAGAAACCGCTCGTTCCTGTGAATCACATGGAGGGTCATATTGTCTCTGCGCTCGCAGTGTCTGATGGAGACACACTTCGCATCGAGAATGTCGCGCTGCCCGTACTTGCACTTCTCATCTCGGGCGGCCATACCGAACTGGTGCTGATGAAGAACTGGCTCGAGTATGAACTCATTGGAGAAACGCTCGATGATGCCGTCGGCGAGGCTTTCGACAAGGTCGCGCGCATGCTTGAGCTCCCCTACCCCGGCGGTCCAGAGATTTCTCGGCTTGCAGAACAAGTTCGGTCAGATGCTGGTGCTTCTGAAGAACATCGTCTGTCCAACATCGACCTGCCACGTCCGATGCTAAACGATGCTGCCTGCAATTTTTCTTTCTCTGGTCTCAAAACATCAGTGCTTTATCTTTTGAAGAAAACTCCGGACCTCACCGAGCGCGAGAAACAGCACCTTGCCCATGAATTTGAAAATGCAGTGACTGAGGTCCTCTGGAAGAAGACAGCGCGTGCGCTCGAAGAGACTGGGGCGCGCATGCTCGTCATCGGCGGCGGCGTTTCGGCGAACACGCACATCCGCCGGAGCTTTACGAAAAACATAGAGGAGCAGTACCCAGACGTCGTGCTGCGCATACCTTCTGCCGCACTCACCACCGATAATGCAATCATGATTGCGCTCGCCGGATTCTACCGTGCCCTTCGCAAAGACTTTGCGGAGGACATCAAAGCTGACGGGAATCTTCGGCTCGCTCAGCATTAGAGTTTTGCCCTCGTATTTGCTATATTTTTAGACAATGGATGAGAAATTTCTGAAGCCCTACGATCCCACGACGACTGAGTCGCGCATCTATGAGGCTTGGGAAAAGAGCGG
>DIZH01000015.1:6895-16041 GCA_002429325.1 Patescibacteria group bacterium UBA6033
GTCGGCCATGCCTATGAGGATTCGCTGCAGGATGCCGTCGTCCGCTATCACCGTATGAAAGGCGAACGCACGACCTGGATACCTGGCACTGACTCGGCTGCAATAGCGACTCAATCGCGCGTCGAGAAAAATATTCAGAAGGAGGAAGGTAAGAGTCGGCACGATATTGGCCGCGAGGAACTCGTACGGCGCGTCGCTATATTCGCGAAAGAGAGCGAAGGGACGATTCTCGGACAAGTGCGAAAAATGGGTGCATCCCTGGACTGGTCACGCTACGCGTACACACTTGATGAGAAAAGAACCGTGGCCGTGGCAACTGCGTTCAAGCGTATGTACGACGCTGGTCTTATCTATCGTGGGCATCGCATTGTCAATTGGGATCCGAAGGGGCAGACGACTATTTCTGATGATGAAATCGTCTATCAAGAAGAAAAAGGTACATTCTACTATTTCAAATATGGACCGTTCACTATCGGAACGGCGCGTCCTGAGACGAAGTTCGGCGACAAATACGTCGTGATGCATCCAGACGACGCGCGCTACGCAGAGTGGAAACACGGGCAGACATTTGAGGCGGAGTGGATCAATGGGCCCATCACCGCAACCATCATTAAGGACAGAGCGATAGACATGGCATTCGGCACAGGCGTCATGACCATCACACCATGGCACAGCATGGTTGACTTCGACATCGCCGAACGCTATGAGCTCGATAAGGAACAGATCATCAATGAGTACGGCAAGCTCCTCCCTATTGCAGGTGAGTTTGGAGATATGAAGATAGCCGATGCACGCCCTCTCATTGTCGAGAAACTTCGTGCGAAAGGTTTGGTGGTCAAAGAAGAACCGTATATGCACAATGTCGCGACCGCAGAACGCACGGGTGGCATTATTGAACCGCAGATAAAACTGCAGTGGTTCGTGGACGTCGATAAGCCTTTTGTCATGCTGCATTCCGAAATACCGAGCATTGAAAGCGGCAGCACCCCGACTCTGAAAGAGATCATGCGCGCATCTGTCGAGAGCAATGCAGTGCATATGCCTCAAGAAGGCTTCCGCAATGCCTATCTGCATTGGATCGAGAACTTGCGTGACTGGTGCATCAGTCGGCAGATATGGTTTGGTCATCGCATACCGGTGTGGTACGGCGGCGAACAGATCCATATAGGAATTGAGGCACCTACCGGCGAGGGATGGGCGCAGGACCCAGACGTGCTCGATACCTGGTTCTCTTCAGCACTCTGGACGTTCTCTACACTTGGCTGGCCCGAGGATACGAAAGATCTCACAACCTATCATCCGACTTCATTCATGTCGCCTGCGTATGAGATCCTCAATCTATGGGTTTCCCGCATGATACTCATGAGCGGATTCCATCTCGGCCAAGTGCCGTTTAAGACTGTCATGATCCATGGCCTCGTGCGCGATGCGCAAGGGCGCAAATTCAGCAAGTCGCTCAACAACGGTATCGATCCCTTGGATATGGTCGCGAAATATGGAGCCGACGCGCTCCGTATGGGTCTTTTGGTGGGTTCCGCTATTGGCAGTGATATAAGCTTCGACGAAAGCCGCGTCAAAGGTTATAAACACTTCTCCAATAAGCTCTGGAATATCACGCGATTCGTGCTCGAGACTACCGAAGGATTCAACTCCTCACTGGCAACTGAATTGAGCGCCGATGATCAGGCACTCAAAGGACAGTTCGATACGCTTGTCGCTGACGTAACGAAAGACATGGAAGAGTACCGCGTCTATCTCGCTGCTGAAAAGCTGTATCACTACGCATGGCACGAACTCGCCGATAAGATACTTGAGGATTCGAAGAAGATACTTGGCACAGTAAAGACCCCGTCTGAAGCGCCGGCGGACGCGAAGAATTCGAAGAAGGCGCTCTTGCGCTACCTGCTCGATAGGACGATCCGCATGCTCCACCCATTCATGCCGTTTGTCACAGAAGAGATTTGGCAATCAATGCCGACCAAAGACGCGCAGTTCCTCATGGTCGCGAAGTGGCCAAGTTAAGACCTGCCGGAACAGTAAAAAGAGGGTAAAGACTTGGCCTTAGCGGCCTGGAGCGCACTCTTTTTCTGTTTCGGCAGGTCTTAACCTCCTTTCGGATGCTAAAATAAACGATGTGACCCTCACCACGCTCGGCTACGCATTTCTCGGCGGATTGTTACCAGCTTTTATCTGGCTCTACTTTCTACTACAAGAAGACGCGAGTCATCCTGAACCGAAGAAGCTGATTGCATTCACGTTTATCGCTGGAATGATTGCGGTCCCGATTGCCATCCCTCTCGAACAATATGCGCGCGCAGCACTGCCGAGCAACGCCTCAGTCCTCATCGCTTGGGCGCTCATCGAAGAGATGTTGAAATACGGCATGGCGGCAATTTTTATCCTCTGGCGGCCTGCAGTCGACGAAGCCCCTGACTATGTCATTTACATGATTACGGTGGCGCTCGGCTTTGCGGCGGCCGAGAATATGCTTTTTCTCATTACGCCGCTCTCTGGGGGGAATATCGCCTCCAGCATTTTCACCGGCGATGTGCGCTTCATCGGCTCGACACTGCTCCACGTATTCGCATCTGCATCGATAGGATTTGCGTTCGCTTTCTCAGATGCGAGCCACAGCATCGTGCGTACGCTCGCCGGTGCCGTCGGACTTATCCTCGCTATTGCATTGCATACAACGTTTAACACGCTTATTATTACCCAAGGCGCTTCGACTACGCTTGCTGCGGTATTCCTCGTCTGGACAACCGCTGTCATATTCTTTGCAGCGTTCGAAGTACTAAAATTTTTCCAATATCGTAATGTGATTATAATTAGAAACTAATATGACTATGAAACGATCGTTCTTTGAACGCCTCTCAGGCAATACTCAAGCCGAAGATTCATTTGATTCTTTCGACGACGAGCTGCCGACCACGAGCATGCCGGTCCGCGCCGAGCCGCGCGGCCGCGCGGCCGAGCCGACTGCCCGTCCTGCACCTCTGGGGGACTCCGCTTCTAAAGGCGGCGAAGGACAGCTCCCTGTCGATGTGCATCAGACTGCGAGCGATATCATTATCCGAGCTTTTGTAGCGGGTGTACGTCCAGACGAACTCAGTATTTCTATAAGCCGCGATATGGTTGAGATAGAAGGAACGCGCTCAGAGCGCGAGCAAGTGGCAGGACCTGATTATTTCTCACGAGAGCTCTTCTGGGGCTCGTTCACGCGCGCCATTCTGCTCCCACAGGAAGTCGACGTCGAAGCCTCCTCAGCAAATGCCAAGGACGGTCTTCTCACTATCATTCTGCCGAAACTCGACAAAGCGAAGCAAACAAAACTCCGTGTTAAGGCAGGGTAATTGTTTCTTCAACTGGAGCAACTGAGACTGAAACCGCAGTAAACGGCAGTCGAGTGATGCGGCGGCCGTCGACTGTCTCGACGCTGACCCGCCACTCCCCCGGCTTGTCTATGGGCATCGTGGAGTAGCCACGATAGCCTTGCTCACGTCCGCCAGCTATTGGGTAAGTAATCGTTGCTCTGAGGACCCATTGTTTCGCAACAGAGTCATACCACTCCCAGCGATTAACAATATTCGTCGAGAGCGTCGTCGGAGCAAATATCGAGCTGTATGCAGAAACTGACTCGCCTGGAACGATGTGTAGTGCCGGTGTAAACCCGAGATAGCGCACCTGCCACGACTGAGCTTCGGCCGTCCCCATATATTCCCCAGGCACGCGCCACACTGAGTGATAGATGCCTGCTGCAGAGGCGGCAAGCGGTAACGGAGGCAGCACGTTCGTAAAGTAAAAAAGATTCATAAGAACAAGCACGACGACCGCACCTATGCGAATACGCCGCAGATCACTCGTGAACCGCTCACGTGCAAGCGCATGCAATAACCGCACAAATACGAAGAACACCCCTATGGCGACAAGTCCGCTCTCGAGGAAGGTCAGAGTTCCAATGGTACCTGTGTAAATAGGTACCGCAAAGATTGCATAGGAGTAGAGTGCGAAGAAGAAGAGAACGCTCGCGAATACGACACGTTCATGATACTGGTGATAATACTCATTCGCGACAAGCACGGCTACGAGGAAAAGTATGAAGGGCCATGAGGTACCGAGGTCCGCTGAACGCCCATAGAAAATGACGAATCCGCTCCAGAATCCGCCAAGCGAGAATTGCGTTGCAATGGGCAGCAAGAATCGCCAGCGCGGAGGGTTCGACCAGCGTGTTTCAAACCAATGCAGAAGAGGGATAGCAACGAAACAGATTGCTGTATACGCAGCGAAGACAAGCTGTGTCTGCAACAGGTCAATGCGCCAAAAAAGAATATTGTCAGCAACAAAACCAGCGACCATCGCTAGAGCAGAGAGATGTCGCTCGTACTTCTGTATCCACAGAAAGGTTTTCTGAAACATGTCGGTGCCTGGACCCAGGGTTGAACTGGGGACCCCTTCCTCTTCAGGGAAGTGCTCTACCAACTGAGCTATCCAGGCAAGTGAAGAACAAAATGAAAGTACTCTTTTATTTTTTCCGAACGCCGCCTGGACAAGCCTACTTATCCAGGCGTTAGGGGGCTCTACTGCCCCGCTTTAAACGAGTTTATCAGCTTTTGCAGTTCAGCGGAAGTCGGGAATCCAAAGGGACCCGATGTCGTGATTCCCACAGCCGAAGAGAACTTTGAAACGAATGGCTGGAGATATTGCTGGTAGAGATAGAGAGGTAGCGCGAGCACAATGATCCAGACGATGATTCTACCGATGAAACCGAGCCACTGGTCGCGACGGATAGCGCGGAGCATATCGTGATTGTCTTTTGCGAGCGCATGTATTTGGTCAAGCTGCTGCTTCAGTTCTGGGTCCATATGACTTTATTCTAGCATCTCGATTTAAAGCTTTTGTGCCACCGGCAGGACCGCGAGTACGCTTGTCGATCCTTACAGGATCAGTACACCTTGCGGATACTTTGCTTCAGGAAATCGCAAAGTATGCTCGCAAGGTCTTCAACTCCTGGACGCACGCCTCCCAGGCGTGCTCGAGGGCACAAAATTGCTTCGCACTTTTTGTGCCCTCGCCAGGAGTCGAACCTGAATCAGCTCGTTAGGAGTGAGCCGTTCTATCCATTGAACTACGAGGGCAATAATTGGAGGGTAGCATAAAAGGCGCCCTCTACCGAGAGCGCCTTTTATGCGTAAGCCCTAGGCCGCGATGCCGAGCGTCGACACGAGTCTCTCCTGGTCGAAACCGATAATCATTTCGTCGCCGACGAATATCACGGGTACGCCCATCTGACCTGACTTCTGAATCATCTCCTGGCGCTTCTCCAAATCCTGACCAACATTGTAGTCAGTATAGGTAATGCCTTTTTCCTTAAGGAAATCCTTGGTCATCTGACAGAAGTGGCAAGTCGGCGTGCTGTAAATAGTAACTGTTTTGTCCATAATTGTATTGTTATGCGCCAAGTATACCATCCAGAGTTATCCACACCTAGCAGACACATAAAATGATGAGCCCACAGGCGCTCGTAAGCGGCTGTGGGTCATTTTCTACGAACGAGTTCGATGTATTCGTCGAGCGGTATAGGAGGCAGGACTCCAGGCGTCGGTGACACTTTTTCCGCTACCACGATATGCCAGTACGGCCGTACCATTGTGGTCGAATAGCGATCGAGTGCCTCCACCTTGCCATTGTCGTGAATCAAGAGGAGATGCTCTTTGCACTCTTCATTCACGATGTGGGTCCCCAAGTGAAGCACAGTCCCCATAGTGACACCGAGCCCCCTCAGTAACTTGAGGTAGGCTACTGTTTCGATCGTGCCCGCTGGGACGTATTCATGCTTCTCGAGAGCCTTTCGAAGCTTTGGAATGCTCCATTCCTCCGTAAGGGTTACGAACGCGCATGCTCGAACATACGAGTACTTCTCCTTGGTGTGCTTGTCTACGAGATCCTCATCGTATGCCCCTGTAAGAGGGACTCGAAGCATAGTCTCTACAGCCGATTCGACAATCAGAGGTGCTGACGCCTTTCTTGAACCACTGTCCGCAAGAGGACCGTACATTAGACTGAAACGGCGTTTACTCTTCTCTGGTACCAGATGAATGCTTTCGTGTAGCGATTGAAGCGCAGCTCTCACCGTTGGATATCGGGAGACTCTTGTCAGTAATTGATGTTTTATGTCCACCTGAGCCTCCTTTCTTTAAAATTTACAGGCCAAGCATGAGTATGCCATAAAACCGCATATCCTGCAGTATTGAAAATTGTGCGGGTAGCGAGAATCGGACTCGCGTTTATTGCTTGGGAATTAAAAATCCGTAGTGATTTTTAACGGCATTCGTACTTTGTGCGGGATACGAGAATCGAACTCGTGCCTACTGCTTGGGAAGCAGTCGTCCTACCACTAAACTAATCCCGCACGAAAAACGAATGCCGGTTCTACCACTGAACCATACCCGCTCTCTTTGGATCAAAACCAGTTCAACACCTTCTGCCACCACGATAGCTCTGGCGTCGCTGTGGCCGCCACGGGCGGTACCACCACGATAACCTCTTCTCCCGGACGTGCAACTCCAAACGCGGTCCGAATGGCCGCATCATGGCCACGAGCGGTCCCGAGAGACGCGAGATTTGCCTCAAGCGAGGCTTTGCGGGCCTCAAGCGAATCATACTGCTGTCGCACTTGATTCGCTTGAGAGACCGCAATGTGGGTCTTCCCTGCCAACCCCATAATGAGAGAGAGGAGCCAGAATGCCACGAGCAAAAGAATGCCAATGAGAAGTCCTCGTTGCCATTCTTTCGCTCGCATGACCCTAGTATACCAACTCTTTCGCCCATGTATTACTTGGCGGTCGAACCGCCAAGTAATTACTGATCGGACTGGACCATTTTCATAAAGACCTCTTCGGGAATGGTGACTTTCCCCGTGCCTCGCTCAAGCATTTTCTTTTTGCCGCGCTTCTGCTTATCGAGGAGCTTATTCTTGCGCGAGACATCGCCGCCATAGAGGTAGCCTGTGACGTCTTTACGCATCGCCGAGAGCGTCTTCGATGCAATGATGCGCCCCCCCGTGCGTGCCTGTATCTTCGTCGTGAAGAGTTGCTTCGGCAACGTACCGTGAAGCTTCTCTACCATCTTCTCCGCTTCCTCTTGGACGCGACGACGCGCGACAACGCGAGCGAACGCCGGGACCGGTTCTTCGGCAACAAGGATATCTAGCCGCACGACGTCTGCGGCGCGCTCGGGTAGAAGCTCGTAGGAAAGCGATGCATAGCCCGACGAGATATTCTTCAGCGTATCGAAGAATCCGCGCATGAGTTCTCGAAGCGGCATCTCGACAGTCATCTCAATGCGACCGTCATGATACGTCTCCGTGCCGAGTGTCTCTGCCTCATGCTCATAGAGTAGTTGGATGAGAGACGAGAGCGACTCGGGAGGCGTAATGATGATGACCTTCGCCCATGGCTCTTCGATAAGAGCGATATCGCCGTGCTCAGGAAATTTCGCAGGAGTGTAGACGATCTCACGCACTCCTTTTGTTGTTGTCACCACATAGGAGATAGTTGGGATGGTCACAATGAGCGTTAAATGAAATTCGCGACGCAGACGTTCAGTCACTATCTCAAGATGAAGCAGTCCGAGGAATCCGCAACGAAATCCCCTTCCGAGAACGCCTGAGGATTCTTCTTCAAACGAGAGAGACGAGTCAGAGAGCCGCAGCCGCTCAAGCGATTGCCGAAGAAGTGGCAGGTCATCCTGGCTTTCAGGGTATACCGATGCCCACACGACCGGGCGGGGGCGCTCGTAGCCAGGCAAGGGCTGTAATGAGCCTTTCACCATGCCGATGGTATCGCCCACCGCCACAATGCCCGGCTCCTTGATGCCCGTGACGATATAGCCTATCTCGCCAGCTCCGAGCGAGTCAGCAGGCGTTTCTCCTGGGGTAAAGATGCCGGTCTCAAGTGCAATGAATTCTTTCCCTGCTGCAGAAAAGATAAGTGGCTGACCTTTCTTGAAGGTGCCATCGAATACGCGAAGATACACTGCGACGCCGCGATGCTTTGAATAGGAAAAATCGAAGACGAGACCGCGGGGTTCATCACCGGCTTTTGCTGCAGAGTCATGCGGGGGTGGCACGCGCTTCACGATGGCGTCGAGGAGTTCATCAACGCCCGCACCAGTCTTCCCTGACACTGCGATTACTTCGCTCTTGTCGGCATGAATGAGATTGGCAAGTTCTCCAGCCACTTCATCGACACGCGCCGCAGGAGCATCAATTTTTGATACCACAGGAATGATGACGCAGCCTTGCGCTTCGGCCATCGCAAGCGTAGTGAGCGTCTGTGCTTGTATCCCCTGCGTCGAATCGACCAGAAGAAGAACACCCTCTACGGCATGAAGCGCTCGTGAGACCTCATACGAAAAATCAATGTGTCCCGGGGTATCGATGAGATTCAGCGTATAGCCGCCATACTGCATGCGCACAGGCTGCATCTTGATGGTAATGCCGCGCTCGCGCTCGAGGTCCATACGGTCGAGTACTTGGTCGCGCATAAGACGCTCTGGAATAGCGCCTGTCCGCTCAAGGAGCCGGTCAGCTAAGGTCGACTTGCCATGATCCACATGGGCAATAATAGAAAAATTGCGAATCTGTTGCTGATTCATGGTTGTACAGGTTCTTCGCCGGAAGGCGGAAGAACTGGCGATTGTGCATCTCGTGTATGAATCAATCGCGAGAGAGCATTCACGACAATGCGGAATTCTTCGTTTTCCACGAAATAGAGCGCAAGTGCTGAAGCGACGAGACCGACGATGCCCGCTATGAATCCCTGAGTAAAGACCGATACAAGGCTCGTGAGGGGTGCAATGCCGCCCTCGAGCACAAGCACCACATACGCCGCAGCTCCGCCAGCAACAGCTGCAATGGCACCGTCAAATACCGGACGAGAAAGTGTGCGAGCAAGCTCAGGAGAAACGCCTCGAAGCGCAATGAGCGACAATGCTGCGAGGAATATCTGCCCTAGAGTCGCAGCAAGCGCCACAAGCAATATCGTCGTTCCTCCGATATCGCCAACTTTGAGAAAATCTGCAAGCGGTATGAGAAGCCTCTGTGCCGGTTGAGCGAGGAACACCACTGCAAGAAGTACGGTCAATGC
>DIZH01000004.1 GCA_002429325.1 Patescibacteria group bacterium UBA6033
CCATCCCACAGGCCGGCAGATGAAGAAGTGTTGTCGCGAATAAAAAGAATGCGCGCACCACCAGAAAGATTGTTCCCTGTTCGAGTCGCCGGAGAAAGCGTTGGAGTGCAGGGGTTGGTTCCGCCAAGATCGGTAGAATTGAAACTAACCCAGCCGAAGGACGGCGACCACGCATAGCCGGAAAGTTGCCCATCGCCTGGAGGAATATTCACGCCATAGTTGTACGCAACGGTGGTGCTATTATCGCCACCGCAAGCGCCTGTATCGATGAAACCGTTATGGTCAGTATCACAGTCAGTACTATTCATACTCAGCCAGCCGAGGCCGGTCTCGTTTCCATTCATGACCCCATCAGAACTCGACTCGCTACCTCCCCACGCAAATCCGCTTGTCGAATCGCTCAAGCCAGCGAATGCTGATTTCGAGAAGATGCCAGTGGAAACGCCGATAGAAGTAACCAAAACGGTGCAGAGTGCAATGAATACTACCAACTTGAGAGGGATTTTCTTTTTAAATTTTATATTCATGGAGTAGTGATACTTCTGAGTTGAATCTAGAGATATGCTGTGGAATAACCCCAGGAATTATTTTAATTTCACCGGCATGTGAATCAGTATGCTCTTTGCCGTCACCTCCGTTTCAGTATCCTTCAAAACTACGGCACTCTCAACCGTGATATTCGTTCCGACTGCAATATCGGAAATTGCTGCGGCAACTGAAGAGCACGACTGCGAGCCGAGACCATTTTTTGGATTGAATGTACAAGATTCTTTTTCTATTTTTGTATCCGAAGAGACATGAATCGTATAAGAGCGTTTTTGTTGGTCAAATGACGTTCCTTCAGCAAGCAAGCTGCCGCTCATTACTGAAGTCACCTTTAGTTCAGGTAACGCATAGGCGATTTTCGGCGTTCCCGTCGCCACGAACGTCCCACCAAATCCAACTGGAACCTTTGATAAATCTTGTTGGGAAGATGAGGCAGTGGTGCCTCCAAGAGCGCCCAGGCTGGTTTGAATGCCCGTCGCGTTGCTTCCGCCGACATATTTGAAATAGCCAACCACCACAATGCTCGTAATGATGGCTCCAAGAAGCATGCCGATGCCAATGTATCTCAAAGAGCCTGGCATCACTCCCGACTTCTTTCCGTCGAACCGAGAGAAATCAATATCTGACATACCAGTCCAGGGCTGCTTGCACATACGGGCCGCAACCGCTTCCATTGATACCAGTAATCGTTTCCCCATAGCCAGCGCTGGGCACAATACTGACGCAGGTGAGGATGCCGTTTCCTTTGTAGATAGCAACACCGAGGTTTTTATTGCCCGTCACCGTGCTCCCGCTCATGAGAGAGGTGTTGTCGGTATTTCCGGCATACCTCGACGGATCTTGGCATACCGCGTACCCGTCTGATCCAACGAAAACATTGGTGCATTTCGCCTGTCCCGCTGGGAGGGTAATATATGTGCCATTTGCAGGGAAATACGCGGATCCTGTTGTGATTGTTTTTACATCCGCCCCGTTGGAGATGGCTGTTGCAAGATCGCCAGCGGCAAAGGCTCCCCATGGGCCGTTTGACTGCACTTTGTGCCATCGCCCATCCTGGAGGCATTCATTCTTATTCGCCCAGCCGTTTGTAGCATATGCTGCGCAATCAGTGACATATACCTTAAGGCCGACATCACCATTCGGAGGAGTAGCCGTCGGAGCGACCCAAGCATGAGCGAGCGAGAGATCAGACCCTAGTATGACAACTACTGCAATGGCAAGGAGAGCTGTAAACCAAGATGGATTCCTTTTTAAGAAAAACGGGGCTTTCATATTATTTTCTATTAGGTGTTATGTTCACAATAAGTAGTCTATCTTTCTCTAGTAGTATATCTCTTTTGATTAGTACAAATGAAATAAAAGATATCGTGGTGTGGACAACTATCCTCGTACAAATCATCCTCAAAAAAACACTGTATATCTTGAAGAAGAGAATGAATCGGGATTAGAATTCCTGGTAGACCGGCGAGATATTGACAATCACGGTCGCGGCCTTTGCGATGGCAACGCCATTTATATCCTTACAGGACAGTACATAGGTTGTCTGGCCGGTAATCGTATCTGGACTTGAACCGGAAATGACCTTTGAAGCATCTGCCGTCAGACTCTTCCAAGAGACGCCATTTCGAGTGATGTTACAGCTATTCACATTGGTAGCACTCCACGTGACTGTGGTGGAACCTCCGCTCAATACACGGTCTGGTTTTGCAGTGATAGAGAGTACCGGAATGACAACAGCAACGGTAGCATGGGCATTGGCTAAGGAACCGTTAGATCCAGTACAGATGACGGAATACGCCGAGGTCGTCACGGGACTGACCGCGGCACTCCCTGAAGTAGCATTGCCTGTAGAAAATCCTCCGGGCGAAGTGCAGTTGACAGCATTCGTTGACGACCACGTGAGCGTTGAGGACTGTCCTGCAACAATGGTTTCGGGAGAAGCAGAAAGCGAAGCAGTGACCACTGATGCACTGGTGCTACAGAACTGATTCGTATAACTGCCGCTCAACACTCCGTTCGTACAGGTGCGGGTCTCGGAATGGGTTGTGCATGAGTCCGAAGAACTAACGGTAGGGGTATTGTAAGCGGTGACCGAACTACCGTCTCCAATCGTCCCGCCCCAAGGGATCGAGCAGGAACCGGCGCCGATGACGGACACAGCAGCCGATCTGACTGGCGATGTTCCGGCAGGACCAGAGCATTGGAACGTGAAGGTAGTATCGGTATACAGAGGATTAGTCAATCCGCTTCCTGAGAGCGTACCCGAGTTAGACCAAGGACCTCCTGCGCTACAGCTAGTAGCATTGGATGAGCTCCAGGAGAGAGTCGATTGGTCGCCAGAAGAAACCGAAGCGGGCGAAGCACTGAGGGACGCAGTCGGTGCATCAGCAGGGGGAGCATACCAGCACAAATCACTTCCGGAACCGCCGTTGCTCCCGTCGCAATACCAGTGATAATTTCCGTTGGCCTGCGGAGCGTTTGCACCGAGGGTTCCCGACGAACAACCGTTGATTGGGTAACTGCCACTGCCGCCAGATGGAGTTGCACTCGTCGCGCAGGCGCCAGTAACAGGGGTAGGTGGAGGCGGCGGAGTATACCAGCAAAGCGGACCTTCAGTACCGTCACTGCCATTGCAGTACCAGTAATATACTTCGTAGGGGGTTGTCTGAAGAGAATTCCGTCCGAGAGTTCCACTCGAACAATCGTTGATTGGATAATTTCCGTTGCCGCCAGATGGAGTTGCACTCGCCGCGCAAGCGCCAGCGACAGGGGTGGGTGGGGCCGGCGGAGCATACCAGCAGAGGTCGCTTCTTGCTCCACCGTTACTCCCGTCGCAGTACCATTGGTAGGTGCCATCTGGTTGTTTAGCGTTTGCACCGAGAGTACCTACCGCGCAAGCATTCACTGCGGAATTATCGCACTGCCCTACGACGGGGACGGGGGGATAATACCAACAGAGAGAACTCGAGGCACCGCCATCTGTTCCATCGCAGTACCACTGATATGCCCCGTCAGGCTGTATGGCGTTTGCGCCGAGAGTTCCAGCTGCACAACTATTTGCTGCAGACATATCACATACACCGTTGACGGGACTGCTGGCGCACGCAGCAAAGACCTCTCCAGCCCCAAGCTGCTCCGACCATTCTAGCGAATTTGCTCCTGGAGCAATCGCGATATGTTGATGCGTCTTCGGCAACACAAAGACGAATGCGATTACAGCTACGCACGCGAAACCTAGCATACTGCGGAATGCAGCCTTGTGCGTACGGACCAATTTTCTCATATGCTTTAGTATACGGTTATGTGGGTGCATTTGCGCGGGTTATCAACAATATTTATCTGCCCAGCGCCGCATATGCTTTGAGTATATTTTTAGCAATTCCCCCTTGTATAGCTTCTATCCCAAAAAGTGCCATCGATGGATTATTACCCGGATATGCACGCTGCCAATCAGTCTCGGTAAGCATCGATGCATACTTTTGTGCCTTTGTGAGTGCAAAAACCGCTTGGGAAGGGTTATGCACATTTAATTCCATGATCCCGAGAGCGTCCCAAAGCCAAGGGTTCTCGGCACCTCCTTCAGCTTTCGCAATAGCCTCTTTAAGGACTTTTGCCGCGTCCGAATATTTCTTTTCTTTAGCAAGCACAAAAGCCAGGTCGTTGTACCCTGCCCACTCTCTCGGTGCCCAAGCGGTAAACGCTTCAAAATCTTGTTCTGCGAGCACAAGGTCACCCGGCAATCCTCGATACGCATACGTGAGACCGCGCATATAAAGTGTCCTCTTGTTTGTCGGATAGAGCAAGAGCTCAGCATTCAAATCCGCAAGTGCCGCATTGAAATCTGCGTACACGAACTCGATGCGCGCACGCATATAGTGTGCGATTGCGATTGTAGGATTGATTTCAATCGCTTTTCCAAAAGCTTTCACAGCCAAAGGGAGATTATACGGACGTGCACCCGAAGTACCAATTGCTGCTTGATTCCCAAAATAGTACTCCCCAATCTCCATTGCGAGCAGCGTGTCCGTCCTGTCGAGCATAAGCGTAAGCGTGCCTCCCTGATACTGTTTCCAGACATGACGAGCAGCGAGTGTCGGCACTGGAGTATAGAACCACATAGCTGCCACAATAGTGCTAACCGCCAAAACACTCGCACTCGTGCGGATAAGCCAAGAAGGCATCGTGCGTATACGCGCACGAATCAGCTTTAACATTGCGTGAGACTGTTTATACAAAGATGGGACGCCCACACCAATATTCTTTACCACTTACTCAGAAATCAGATGCTTTCCATCCGAGCGAAATGAGATACGTCTTGAAGTCAGAATCGATTCGACCCATCTTGATGATTTGTTTTTTGTATTTCACAAGAGACGTATCAGTACGAACTGCACGACAAAAACTCACAACATTGGGGTAAATTTGTGCATCATTACCGACTCGAAACGGCAAAAGAAGTTTTTTGATATCCGAGGATCTTGCAACCCCGTAGTAGTCGGCGAGAAATGCTGCGTAATTAAATACGTTGAAACTCCCTGGCTTATTACCGAGTGAAGTATTGTAAGCTGCTCCCGATTGGAAATAGAGTTCTGCTTCTTTTGGATCACCAGCGCCCACTGATAAGAGAAGCGCGACTGTCGCCCCCTCTCGAGCAAAAGTCTCTGCCACAAGCGTCGATTCTTCTGGAATGGTCTTCATTCTCTCGATGCCTGCGTTCGCTATTTGTAAGTTTTGCTTTATGAGCGTAAGGTACGCCATCCCCTCGGGGGTTGTGGTTGCTCCATGGAGAGTTTGTGTAATTTCGTTCGCATACCCATACGCAACTCGTGCTGCACTAGGACCACTTGGGTATAGGCTTAGAGCATATTCGAACAGCTTTATGTAGGCCATGTTTTCACTATTACCCTTCTGGAAAGAGTCATATGGCGCATCTTTAAATGTTTCTGCAAAGATCGTTGAACTTGCAGCCGTATCGATATTCAAGTAGTACATAAGGCCGATTTCTTGGACCGAATGAGCGCGCGAATTGGCATAATTGGATGGATCAGCGGCAATAGATTTAAACTCCGCAATTGCATCTTTATAGTTACCCAATTGTTCATTCATTACAGCAATGAGGACTCGTATTTGAGCTGCCTGTGTCTGATCCTGTGCTCCAATCAAGGCTTTTTTATATGATTGAAGGGCTAGATTATATTCCCCAACTTTCCTATAAGAATCCGCATTTATAAAATCCTGGTTTTTCGCCTGTAACACTGCTGTAGGAGTATTGCTGGCTGAGTATGACACTGGAGCGGGTGTTCTAAAATAGAAGAACCAAGTACCGACAGCAATAGTGATAAGAGCGAGAACTCCAAGAATCCCTATAAGAATATTTTTATTCATTTTATCTTATCGGCTACAGCCACCAGCACCAGCACCGCCGCCGCATCCAGCACCACCACCATCGCCGGCGCCGGCGCCAGTATAATCGACGACGTCTGGCGTGTGCGGAGTATCAGCGTGTGCGGTATTTTGGGTGAAGAAGCTGGCAGACGTATTTTTATTTTGACTTCCTAGGCTCGGAATTGCCATAAAGAAAAGTGCAAATAGCCCAAAAATGAGAGCAGCAATCACTATCACTCTTCGTGTGAAAACCTCCTTTTGACTGTGAGTATAGTGCTCCGCTATCATAAGAGAAGTATATCAGAATGATGCGAGGGGATATAAACAGAGAGGTGATATATGTGAACAACAAAGAAATGACACTGTGAGGTGATCTAAGAGACTTGACATATAGTCACGCTTACTATATAATGCCCATTACGTCTGGATGCAGACGAGTACCTTTCCACGCTGCACGCTGCAGCACAACTAGGAGTAATCTCATGAGACTCATTGTCTTTGTTTTCGCTGCCCTGTTTGCCGGCGTTGGCGCATTCGCGCAATCGGCAGAAGGCGGACCCGCTGTCGCGGTCAGCCCGCCGCGACACACCATCATTGGTGGGAAGGAGGTTGGATGGTTTATCGACTTCTCTCAGGTCTCCCGCTCGCAAAGGTGGGAGATGGGGTGGAGCGACGACGGTCTCACCACTTCCTCCGGCCTCGAGAAATACGACAACGTGGCGCTCAGTGCGTCCGGAGTGGCGGGGTGGCGTGTCACCGGCAGGGACATCGCCCTGTCCACTGGATATGGGCCAAGTTTCATCTCGATCATAAAAATCGACGGCAGCACCACCACTGTCAGGGACATTATGCTGCTGCAATACAGGGCAATGTCCCTGGATCGCAGGGGGCTGCCGCACGGGTTCGATCTTGACGGGGAGAAATGCGTCGAAATTGCGGCGGACACGCAGTCATGTGCGATTCCACTCAAGTTCGAATCGCCGCCGAAGTCCTTCTATGCTGTGTTCCACAGCTGGAAGGTCGGGGACAGCACGTTCGTGCTGACGGTCCGCAACGCGCAGCCAGTGCCTGACCGCGCGAAGCCTGAAGAAGGCATGAAGATCCTGGTCTCACTCATCAGGATCGGTTCGTCAGACTGAATTTCCCGCTCACAGAAAGGAGCTTGTATGAAGTTCATTGTTGTAGCTTACGTTGCCGCTTCTCTGCTCCTCGCGGGGTGCGACTACAAGGTCGAGACCCGGCCAGTGGCGCCGACCAACTATCGGCCCATGCAGGAAAAGGTCCTGCAGACGGCGACATCAGATCGGGGTTTCGCCGACGACGGCCTGATGTGCAAAAGGGATGATTACGATCCTGAGGCCCAGTGAGGGCCAAATCGATGGGGGCGCACGTTTCGTGTGCCCCTTATCTTTTTTTTATACTTACAGTCCTGCGAGCTGATTGATATCTTGCTGGAAACCAGCAGCGAATTCCATTACCCCGTCGCCATAGAATGAGTAGGCCGGATTCTTCGCTCCCACCCAGCCCGCGAAGTAGCGTAATGCCGCGAGGCGCTCCGCTGCCGGCGTTTGCGTACCTGCGCCGTTATCGGCCATGAGCATCGCCGTCGCCATAATAGCGACACGTGCGTCCCACGGATTACTCGGTACGGCAGCGCCGAGGAGTTTCCGTACTCGATCTTTGCTTGCAATGTATTGCCACGGCCCCTGCCAGAACGAGAGCCCTGCTCCCGATGGCGGCGTGCAGGTATTGGTATTCGTATTTATGAAGCCGCCATAGCATACCCACGTCGACGGGATGAACTGCCCTGGCCCCATTGCCCCGCCCCAGCCATACCACGGTTTTTTCGACACGGGCATTTTATCGGGAGAGAGGCCGAGCGTTTGCGTAATGAAGACGAACACGGGCTGATCGCGATTGGGCGACATATCGACGCGCCACGAGCCGGTGCCGAGGTTCTCGCCGAGGTTCGTCTCTTGCTTCAGCACACCGAGCGTGACCGCGGCGCGAGTACCAGTCGCCTTCTCGGCCGCCTGCGCGTAGGTGAGCGCCGTCCCGAACGGGATTGCCGCCGTATCACGGAGCATGAAAAGTTCAGCGCGTATCTGTGCCGCAGATTTCTGAGTACTTGCAATTATTTTCTGATAGTTCGCTTCGACGCCCTTGGTTTGTGCGAGCAATCGGCTCTTCTGCGCTTCCTGCGACTGGACTTGCTGCTTTGCGAGTTGAGCAACGGTACGCAATTGTTCCTGTTCGGCAAGCCGCGTCTGAAGCGCTTCTTTCTCAGCTTCAGTAGCCGTACTCGTCTGCTCGATTTGATTGAAAGAATCTGCAAGCGAGCTCTTGATAGACGTGAACGCGTCGAGGTCGCTGAAGAAACCCGATACATCTTGGGACCCGAGCGCGACGCTCACGACTGAATAGTCATCGAGCATTTGCGTCTGCCGCATAATCTGCGCAAGCGACTCTTTCTCCGCCGAGAGCTGCGCGGAGAGCGATGAAAGGGTGTTATTGCGAACGCCAATGTCGCCATTCAGCTGCGTGATGGTGAGATTGATTGCTTGTATCTGGAGCTGGGTCTTCTTTATCTCCGCATCAAACGCATCTATCTGCGTCTGCAGCGTCTGATGCTGCCCCTGCGCAACATCAAGCAATTTCTGTTGTGCCGCTATCTGATCCTCGAGCACTTGCAGCTGGCTCTGCAATTGCTGCTGCCGCGTGGTCACTGACTGCGCTGCATCTTGTGCAAATGCAGCAAGCGGCAGGACAATGCTCACGCAGAAAAACAAAAATAAAAACCGACGCATCGTTCGGTCAGTGTAGCACAGCGAGCGTCGCCTACTTAGCCTCTGGTTCTGCTGCAGGAGTTCCCTCTTCCTTACCCTTCTTCTCAACCTCAATAGCACCAATATCTGCAACGGGAGCCTCTTCTTTCTCTTCCACAACTGCTTGCACGAGTGCAACGACTTCTTCAGGCTCGCCCTCAAGCGTCACGCCCTTTGGAAGTACGAGGTCGCTCGCATGGATCTGGTCATCTACGACTTTCAGCATAGAAAGGTCCACTTCGATGGAGGACGGGAGATTCATCGGATCCGCTTCGACTTCTATCTCGTGAAGCACTTTCACCAAATTAGCGCCCGCTTCGACAGCAGCTGATTCACCCACGAAGGAGAGCGGAATGGCGACCTGCACTTTCTCGCCCTTGGTCACGGCATAGAAATCGATGTGGCGCGGCATGCTCGTGAGCGGGTCAAAAGCTATCTCGTGGATGAGTGTCGGGAGTGCGGCGCCGAGGCCTGAGAGTGAGACGATAGTCGACTCGCTTGCCTCACCGATATCTCGCAGCACTTTTGCAAATGCCTTCGCATCGATAGCGATAGACGTGGATTCGTGGTGCGCGCCATACACGACGGCAGGAAGGAATCCCTTCAGGCGAAGAGATGACAGTGTCGCGGCTTGCGGGTCGCGCTTCTGGGCTTCGAGGGTGACCATGTAGAGCGACTATACGGGAAAACGCCGAGAAATGCAATTGGTGGGTCTTTTATTTACCGTTTCCAACCGTCACCGTCCCGGCATAGTTGAAGTGGGAGCCATCGCAGGATGTAACGCCAGGACTGAGCGGCGCTGATGCTTCTGGCCGCCATATGAGCATATACCACTTCTGAGGACAGCCGTATCCAGCAGAATAAAAAGAGAATGCGTAATCTCCGGAGATACCTGGCCAGCCGATTGTGCTTTGCAGCGGGTCTTGTGGTAGCGATGAGATATAGGGTTGTAGTGCCGTCTGAAGTGTCGTCCAGCTTGAATCATTACTCGTCGTCCAACCAGAATTTGGCGCGGTCGCTCCGCCAGATAATGGGTACTGTCCATTCACGCTGTAATAAAGTTCGAGCGCGTTCTGAATATTATGAATCGCGGTTTGGCGAGTTGCATCGCGGCTTTTAGCACGTGCGGAAGAAAGGCTCGCCAGTATCACGCCCGAGAGGATACCGATGATAGCGATGACGACCAGCAGTTCGATGAGGGTGAAGCCGCGGCGATTCATAAGTGTCAATTTACCAGGCAGATGCGCCTTCCGTATAGAACGCGAAGTCTAGCTGCGCTGGTGCTAACGGCCGGACCCAGTTGTTCGTGGTCTGCGTATATGTCTCGACGGTGCCGTACACGAGAAGCATATAATTAGTCCCGTCCGAACGATAGAGATAGCCGCACCCGTTCGCTTGCGGCTTGGGGTCATCCGGGAGCACCGAGATATATGTCGGTGCTAAATTCGGTATCCAGCCGGTCGAACCCGTAGAAGCGTGCGAGCCGTAGGTGGCGCACGTCGCCCACCACCCGCCGCTCGTCGAAGGATATGTTGCATTCGATGTTCGATATGTCTCGAGCGCTAACTGGAGCTGATGCGCTGCCTCCAGACGATGCGCATCGCGCGATTTACTTCGTGCCGTCGAGAGTGAAGCAAGTACGACCGCAGAAAGAATACCGATGATAGCAATGACAACCAGCAGTTCGATGAGGGTGAAGCCACGAGGAGTTTCTTTCATACACTATGATTAACAAGGGACATACACCTGCCAACCGCACGCTACCGAAGTGACCGGCGTTTGAGGACGACACCAGGCGCCCGGATGAAGGACCTCAGACCATATGAGAATGATGTAATTGCTCGTACCGGACGCGCAATAGCGATAATTATAGGCGGTATTACCCTTCGTCGGGTCGGAAGGCAGCGTAGGAATATACCCTGAGGTGACAAGTGTCGTGAGGTCGTCCACACATGTCGGAGTGACACCGCCACAAGCAGTCGCAGAGTCGGTCACTGGAGTTGCTGGGTAAGCAGCGCCATGGTCGTTTGCATACAATTCGAGCGCCTGTACCACCGCATGTATGTCGGTAAGCCTCTTCGCATCATTCCCTTTCGCACGGGCGCTGCTGAGGTTTGCAAGTACGACCGATGAGAGAATACCGATAATGGCAATAACGACCAGCAGTTCGATGAGGGTAAAACCGCGCGGAGTTGTGCTCATACGTTGCTCATATGAACATGCTACTACATCCAAGGGCCTCTAAACGGTCTCTAGTGAACAGCGAAAACTCTTGGGAACGACCCTACATTACGTCCTTTTACTGACACGATGGAAAAGTGTCCCAGGTATTCGGTGCGGAACCGCACGAATGATACGGGATGAAAGGTGTCTGCGGGATGCACCAGTTACTAATCTTCTCGCTGTAGCGAATAACGGCGTACGAATTCCCGCCCCCAGAACAATACCTGTAATTCGTACCGGTGTTTGCATAAGTCGGGTCTGCAGGAGCTTTTGCAATATACTTCGCTGGAACCAAGCTGGCATTGATGATAGTGGCGAGGCAATACCCTGCCCCTCCGCATGCGGCATCACCAGTTGCGGTCGCAACTGGATAGTTGTTGTTATGGTCATTTGCATACAACTCGAATGCTTCTATCACTGCGTGCATGTCTGAAGCGCGCTGCGCATCGCGAGCTTTTGCACGAGCTGAGCTGAGGCTCGCGAGCACGACCGATGATAGGATGCCGATGATAGCGATGACGACCAGGAGTTCAATGAGGGTGAACCCCATTGGAGAACGTATCCCATTTTCTACAGCACCTCGAGTTGCGGCATTGTTTGCCGTAGTATTGAAGAATCGAGAGATTTTCTCCAATGGGGTGAATCCGCGGTTCCTCATAAATTTTGATTACCAGCCTGACGCACCTTCTGTATAAAACGCAAAATCCTTTTCAGTTTGATATAAGGGGCGTAGCCACTTGTTCGTAGCTTGCGTATAGGACTCGACGGTGCCGTAGACGAGAAGCATGTAATCAGTCCCGTTCGAATTATAGAGATAGCCGCACCCGTTCGCTTGCGGCTTGGGGTCATCCGGAAGCACCGAGATATAGGTGGGTGCCAAGTTCGGTATCCAGCCGCTTGCACCAGTCGAGGTGTGTGAACCAAACGTAGCGCACGTCGCCCACCACGTACCACTCGTCGAAGGATATGTTGCATTCGATGTTCGGTATGTCTCGAGTGCTAACTGGAGCTGATGCGCCGCTTCTAGTCGATGTGCATCGCGAGATTTATCTCGCGCAGTAGAGAGGGATGCTAGCACAACTGCGGAAAGGATGCCGATGATAGCGATGACGACCAGCAGTTCAATGAGCGTGAATCCTCCTGAATCTGTTTGGCTGTGCCGTGCCATAGCGCTACCTATATATGGAGAGCCGCAGAGACTTTGGCGAGGCGTTCGAGGAATACCACGCGCGCGGCGGGGATATTTTCTTCTTTTCCTTTCCACAGCGCAAGCGCTTCTTCTTGGAGCGCACGTGCATAGGAAAAGGTAAGTGGCCATGGCGCAGACATCGCGTGTGCACGTTCGGTAATGGCTCGCAGATTATCCGTCGCCTGATCCGGCGTTTGCCCACCAGACAGAAATACGACGCCAGCTATCTGGGACGGGACACTCTCCATGAGCGCCGCGACGGTGTCCTCTGCCACCTCCACAGGTGTATCTTTCTTTCCGCTATCTGCACCTGATAACGCCATTGAGGTTTTCAGGATGATGCTCGCACGGTCAACTGAATGTTCTTCGAGTACTGAAAAAAGCGTGTGGCATGTCTCGCTGATGACTTCGCGCGCGCGTTGGCGGCTATGATTTCCTGCGAATAGCACTTCAGGTTCGAGGATAGGCACGAGACCAGCGCTCTGAACCTCTTTGGCATACGTCGCGAGGCGCTTTGCATTCTCATGCACCGAAAGCGCAGTAGGCAACTGATTGCCATCAATGCGCACGACCGCGCGCCACTTCGTGAATACGCCACCCTGCTTTTTGTACTCAAGAAGCCGTTGAGGAAGGTCGAGTAATCCTTGAGTTATCAATTCCTCTGGACTCTCGCTCATCGGTTCGGTGCCGAGGTCTACTTTGATACCCGGCGCGATGCCGCGAGCGGCGAGCGAGACAGGGAATAACTTCTTGTCATTTCCCTTCTCCAGGAGCGTTTCCGAAAAGAGGATGATGCCAGAGAGATACTGCTCGACACCCTCCGCACCCAGGAAGAGGTCGCGAAATTGCCTGCGCATCTCCTCACCAGCACCGATGCCATAGCTTGCGAGACGCTTGGTCGCCGTAGCGACACTCTCGTCAGCAGCAAGAAGACCCTTACCCGGCGCAAACAGCGAACGCGCTATCGATACAAGATCAGTCATATAAGTAGTGTACCACTAGCGCTGTTGTAGGTAGCAGGTTATACGAGGTAGAATGCGGACATGAATCCCGAACAACTCGATTTTCTCGCCGTAGGCGACATAGTTACTGAACCGTTCATCCGACTTAAAGATGCGCAAGTACATTGCGCCATAAATAACGAAGACTGCACTATTTCCATGCGCTTCGGCGACAAGATTCCGTACGAATCCGTAGAAGTGATACCCGCTGTCGGAAATGCGTCCAACGCTGCAGTTGCAGCCGCACGGCTCGGGGCACGCTCAGCGCTCGTGACCGACATCGGTGATGATGCTGTCGGCGAAGGCGACAAAGCGCGACTCACTGAAGAAAGCGTCGGGACTGAGTATATACGAGTACATGCAGGCATGAAGAGCAATTATCACTACGTGCTTTGGTATGAAGACGACCGTACCATACTCGTCAAACACGAAGAGTATCCGTATCAATTCCCTATGTCGGCAGCTGCACCAAAGTGGATGTATCTCAGCTCTCTCGCCGACCACTCGATTCCCTACCACGAAGAAATTGAACGCTACCTCGCCCTTCATCCTGAGACGAAACTCGCATTTCAGCCTGGCACCTTCCAGATGAAGCTCGGTGTGGAAAAACTGAAGGGTCTCTACGAGCGGAGCGCACTGTTCTTCTGCAACAAAGAAGAAGCGGAACGAGTGCTCAATCTTCCAGCAGGGACTGACATAAAGAGCCTACTCACGGCACTGCGCGAACTTGGCCCGGAAGCAGTCATCATCACTGACGGCGCGCATGGAGCGCATATGTACGACGGCAGCTCGATGTCTACCGTCCCGATGTACCCTGACCCGAAACCTCCCTATGAACGGACAGGGGCAGGCGATGCATTCGCCTCAACCATTGCCGTCGCGCTCTCACTCGGCAAATCGATGGAGGAAGCGCTCTTGTGGGGACCTATTAATGCTATGGCAGTTGTGCAGCAGGTGGGCGCACAGAAGGGACTTCTCTCCCGCGACGCATTGGAAAAATTGCTTGCCGATGCCCCTGAAAGCTACCGAGTGAGTCCGCTCTAGAAACTTTACAAAGAATCACCTGGAGGCTTCGCTTCCAGGTGATTCTAATTAGTATTCAGCAGTTTCGAGATCTGAGCTCTGTCGTAGTTCGCTCCACGGACAAACGCAGAGGAAGAGTTGTCTGCATACGCGATATGTATGATGAGCAACGAAGCCCCTGCACCTGCGATAGTAATAAACAGTATGGCGAAATAGGAATTTATTTTTTCTCTCATATATTATTTTTGAGTTTCGCCACCAAAGTTACTTCAATAATAAGCGGACAGCGTTTTCTATACTCCCCGTATCCAGCCCGTAGTGCGCAAGCAGTTCGTCCGGCGTACCGGACTGTCCGAACACGTCCTTAATACCGAGACGGTGTATCGGAAGGGCATGCTCTTCGCTCAGAAACTCTGCAATAGCACTGCCGAAGCCACCTGCGACTTGGTGTTCCTCTACCGTCACGATACCCTTCACGCGGCGCGCCACATCGAGCACGGCTTTCTCATCGAGCGGTTTGACCGTCGGTACATGGAGGATGATTGTCCCGATTCCCTTTTCTGATAATGCACGCGCCGCTACGAGCGCGGTATAACTCAGCGATCCTGTGGAGAGTATACCGATGCTTGGCTCTGTATCTTCCCAGAGCATCATCGCTTTCCCTATCTCAAATGGCGTCTCGCTCGTCGTAAACACGGGTGTGTTGGCGCGGCCGAAGCGAATATATACCGGAGTATCGGTCTGCGCTGCAGCAATGACTGCTTTCCGCGCTTCTTCAGCATCGCCTGGCACCAGTACAGTCATACCGGGCAGCATACGCATGAGGCCGATGTCTTCGAGCATCTGATGCGTCGCACCGTCGGGGCCGACTGAGACGCCGGCATGCATGCCACATACCTTGACCGGCATCTGATTGAGCGCGATAGTCGTGCGTATCTGCTCGTAATTACGGCCTGGCGAGAACGCTGCGTAGCTCGCCACGAACGGAATTTTCCCTACGCGTGCCATGCCACTCGCTATCGTCGCCAAGTTTTGCTCCGCGACGCCCATTTCAACGAATCGCTCAGGGAACTGTTTCTCGAATTCTTCCGCACGAGTCGATTCCTTCAGGTCGGCGCAGAGCACAACGACGTTTTCATCGGCTTTTGCCGCCTCGACGACACCCGTGCCGAATCCGTCGCGAGTAGAAAGCTTCTCAATATCGTCTGCGAATATATTCGCAGAAAGATGTGCAGCTTTGTTAAGCATAGTCGTGCGGGACGCTCCCTCCCATGGTACGGAGCTGCTTCAAAAAGCGTTCGCCTTCTTCCTTGGTCGGCGGCTTGCCGTGCCAATGATAATCAAATTCTATTTCTGGTACGCCTTTGCCAGGAATGGTGTGGGCGAGAATGAGCGTCGGTTTCTCGAAAATAGATTTCGCCTCTTCGACCGCCGTAATGAAAGCACCGATATCGTTGCCGTTTACCTCAAGCACATGCCAGTTGAATGCGCGGTATTTGTCGGCGAGAGGTTCAAGCGGCATCACATCTTCGGTCATGCCATCAATCTGAATATTGTTGCGATCCATCACTGCAGTGAGATTCGAGAGAGCATGTTTGCCCGCGAACATAGCGGCTTCCCAGGTATTTCCCTCTTCCTGTTCGCCATCGCTCATGAGGCAGTACACATGCTGTTTTTTACCATCCATGCGAAGGGCATATGCCATACCTGTCGCCTGAGACAGGCCTTCGCCAAGTGGCCCAGACGTCGTTTCAAGTCCCGGCAAGCGCAGGCGTTCAGGGTGTCCCTGGAGCCGGCTACCAAACGTGCGCAGCGTCAGACATTCTTCGATAGGGAAATAGCCTGCGTGCGCAAGCGTCGAATACAGGACCGGAGCGATATGCCCATTCGATAGCACAAGACGGTCTCGTTCTTCCCATTCAGGATTCTTCGAGTCGTGCTTCAGAATATGAAAATAAAATGCCGTGAAGATATCGGCCATATCAAGCGGACCGGCGGTATGCCCACTACCCGCTGCAACCAGCATGCGAATGATGGTCTCGCGAATAGCTTCCGCGTGTGATTCTAATTTCTTTATCTCGTTGTTAGTAAGCATATGATTGATGTCACTTCTCGCCCCGTAGCCAGCCGCGTCCGCGCGGCTGTGGTACTGGGGTTTCGCGAATTTCTTCTGCTTTCTTTTCAAGTGCAGGCGTCGTCATTATCGTTCTAGTATACCCCGTGAGATAAAGTCTCGATACAGCGTTCTCCACTAAGACTTGGGTATCTCATGGGGTATACCCTATGCCTCCACCTAAACTCCAAATGGAGTCTGAAGTGTTTCGAATTTTTCCACCTCTCTACCAATATCAGCCGCACGCGCAAGCGCAGAACCGACGATGAGGTTCGATACGCCGAGCGCTACAAGCTCGCGCGCGCTCGCAAGTGTCACGCCGCCGTCCACCTGCATGGTCACATCAGGATGTTGCTTGTGGAATACGCGAATTTTCTCTAGCACGCGCCTATCAAAGGGCTGTCCTTGCTTCCCGATAGATGCGATGCCCATGAATTGCACATACTCTATTTGTTCAAGGTGCGGTTCGATGAGTGAAAGGTCGCTCGTCACATTGAGCGCGACGCCAAACGTCGCCGAGACGTCCCCATATCGTTTTCGCATGGAGGTAAGGAATTTGGACAGATCCAGTATGCTCTCTGCATGGAACGTCAAGCGGGATGCGCCGAGAGAGAGCCAAGTCTCTGTGGCGCGCTCAGCATCGAGACACATGAGGTCTATTTCATACTCAATGCGGTCGAGATGCGGAAGCATCTCTCGTGCGCTCGTCATCGCGGGAATATCGTTGGGCGCGGTATAGGGCCACGACATAGGAGAGGCGAAGCGCCCATCGACAACGTCGATCTGGATGCGAGTTATAGATGGAACAGTAGTAAAACGATTCAGCTTCTCTGTAAGGTCATAGCGAGAGGATGGGAGCACTGCCGGAGTGACAAGGGTCATACGGTTAGTATACAGACTTACCTGATTCCTAATTAAGGGGTGTTATAACATCCAGGTTGACTGGTGTAAGTGGCATACTCACCTTTTGCACCGCTGCTTCCAACACAATACCAATTACCGTCATTGAGCGAGATCATAAACGAATAGGCTGTAGCACATCCTGTCGTTGTGTTGGAGTATATGCGATAGACACCTGTTGGCCCCCAAATATCTGCTGCGTTGTTAAATATAGTATTACAAACCGCCTGAGCCTGGCCCGCATAGCTTCCAGAAAATATTGAATTGCAGGTGCCCCCTGAGGCCGTGGTCCAACCGTACTGTAATTGGCAATAACTTCCGTAGGCTTGATAATTAAGCTCCATTAAAGTTACCAGCTGATTGACCTCTTCTTTTATAGCTGCATCTTTTGCTTTGTTACGAGCAGAGCTCAAGGATGCAAGCACAACTGATGAAAGAATACCGATGATCGCGATCACAACAAGAAGCTCTATGAGAGTGAAGCCTCTATTCTTTTTCAGTGTCTTCATACCAAAGTGGATTTTATCGATTTATCGGCATCTGCTTTACCTGCTCCAATACCGCAGGAGAGGGGTCTTTCGGAGGGAGTCCTCCTCTAGAAAGCAAAAACAAAGAAACAATAATCGCCACGATTGCGAATCCTAGCAGCACATACTCCGCCTGTCGGTCGGTCGAGACGATGCTGGTGGCGAGCACGAGACGTGTGAAAAGCGATTCCCCCGCGCGGCTGCGCGCTGGCTCCTGGTACTGCCGGTCTTCGTTGAACTGAAGATCTGGCATGGCGATAAGTATAGCCTAGAACTTCGCTATTCGACGCGCGTGTCGAGGAGAATCTGAGAACGGTGTTTCGAGGAATAGTCGCACCGCTTCGACCGCTTCCTTCCCTGACATGAATCGCGCGCCGATGGAGAGGATATTCGCATTGTTGTGGCGGCGCGCGAGACGCACAATATCAAAGCCGTCTTCAGAATGACCTCCTTCGATATCAAGCGATTCGGTGACGGGCATAGGGCCGTAAAAGACCGCCGCCCGCACGCCTTTCACGCGATTCGCGCACATAGCCTCGCCTTGGCCACTTCCGCCGATGATAACGCCGAAAGAACCCTCATTGCGCGCAACGCGCTCGGCACACGGCGTCACGAAATCAGGATAATCGTCGTCATGGCCAAGAGAGAATGCTCCGATATCCTCAACCTCATGTCCCATGGCATGGATATGCTCCATGAGCGCTTGCTTGAGCGCAAACCCTGCGTGATCGGCGGCGAAATAAACCGTGGCCATAGTGCTAGCTATGCCGCAGACGCGGCAATAACATGACGGACCAGTGATTCCGTATAGCCCATCTCGTTGTCATACCAAGCGAGCACCTTCACGAGCGTACCATCGACGACGCGCGTCATGCCGAGGTCAGCAATGGATGCATAGGGTTCGCCGATGATATCACTGGAGACGAGTTCTTCGTCGGTCGTTTTGAAAATACCTTCCCAGCGCGGCGCCGCCGCGGCGCCGCGCAATATGCTATTCACTTCTTCTGCGGTCGTCGCACGCTTTGCAACGAACGTGATGTCCGCTATTGACCCTGCAGGTACTGGCACGCGCAAACTAATGCCGTCGAACTTATCGATGAGCTGTGGATATGCCATGGTCACTGCGATGGCCGCGCCGGTGGAAGTCGGCACGATATTTTGTGCTGCCGCTCTACCCTCTTTCATGTCTTTCTTAGAAGGGCCGTCGACGATGCCCTGGCTCGCAGTGTAGGCATGTGTGGTCGAGAGGATTGCTTTCTCAATGCCGAGTGCCTCATCAAGTATGGCGATGACGGGGCTGGTCGCATTCGTCGTACAGGATGCGTTGCTCGTTATCAGGCAGGTAGAGAACTTCTCTTCATTCACGCCCATGAGCACCGTCGCGCCGAGTGTGGACTCGCCCTTCACCGGAGCAGTGATGACGACTCGCCGCGCGCCCGCAGTGATATGCGCCTGTGCCTTTTCATAGTCCGTGAAGAATCCTGTCGATTCGACGACGACATCGATCGCGAGCTCTTTCCACGGCAATTGAGCCGGGTCTTTCTCCGAGAAGAACTTCACCTCCTTTCCATCAATAAGAAGCACGTTTCTTCCGTCTGCTTCCTGCTTACTGCTTACCGCAAACTGGGCTCTGCCATATACCGTGTCGTACTTCAGGAGGTAGGCGAGATTATCAACCGACCCCAGGTCATTCACGGCGACAATCTCTATGTCTCGCCCCTGCGAGCGGCGCACAAAAGCACGACCGATACGTCCGAACCCATTAATTGCGACGCGAATTGCCATACAAAAGAATTATTAGGTGAACAATATGTCCAGTATACCACTCCCTTTATCCCATCCTCTTACTTCCACTTAATCCCCAAAGTTGGACATCGGATGTCCAACTTTGGGGATATAATCGAGAGATGGAGTTTTACCATGTTCTAAATCGCGGAGTGGATAAACGAAATATCGTTCTCGACGATAGAGACCGTGTACGTTTCCTACATGATTTATTTGTATTCAATGATCAGCAACCGACTATTCACTATAAACGTCCTGAACGCCAAGAAGAGAATCGGGGCCGGAAATTACTCGTATACATTCACGCATTCTGCCTCATGCCGAATCACTATCACCTGCTTCTCTCTCCTGCGGTTAAAGATGGCATTGCACTTTTCATGAAAAAACTAGGTATGGGGTACACAAAATACTTCAACGAACGTTATTCGCGCTCTGGAGCTTTGTGGCAGGGTAAATATAAGAGAATACTCATTGAACACGACTCTCATTTCTTATACATACCGTACTATATTCATCTCAATGCCCTCGACCTCATACTTCCAGAGTGGAGAATCGGCAATGTGAAAGATGTTAATCGAGCGTTTGATTATTTAAATGCATATCGATGGAGCAGTCATCCCGACTATAATGGGATAAAGAACTTTCCATCAATTACACAGCGAGAATTTCTATCATCACTGTTCGAGACGAAGCAGGAATATGAAAAAGAAATCTTAAATATCATTACAAATCCTGAACTCGCTGAACAGAGTCATTTCCTGGAATAAAATTCCCAAAGTTGGACATCCGATGTCCAACTTTGGCATTAGTCGTAGACGATATGCGAGCCGACATCCATGAAGTAAATGACTTTCTTCTCTATCTTTACCACAATCCGATAAGAAAAATTTGCTGAAAAAGCATGTAAATCTTTAAATTTCCCATGTAGTTTGTGGAAATTGAGCTCCTTTCTTTCCCCTCTTTGGAACAATTCAACCGCACGCACACAATCATCAGAAACTAATAGCGGTAATTTCTTGAACGAACGAAGGAATCTTGCCGTATACAGAAATTCCATATCATCTGAATTTCTTCAGTATTTTTTTCAAATCCCCCTTGTAGACACGGCCATCCCCGATGTCACGTCTTGCTTCTTCTATGCGGAGAAACGCTCGATCTTCGCGCAAGCGTTCCAGAGCATGGCGTACCAGATGCGCCTTACTCTCGCCGCCGCCAAGCGAAAGTTCTTCCTCTATAAAGCGCGCAAGTTCCTTATTAATCGGTACGGTGATAGTAGTCATATACTATATGGTAGTACTATTTTATAGTACTTGCAAGCTCGAAACTGCGGAAGCGAGGCTTCCGCAAGAATGCGCTCTCAAGAGCTTCAGTAACTGGCGTTTAAGGAGTGGTTGAGGTTGCGGTTGCGGTTGTAAAATCATCAAAGTTGGACATCCGATGTCCAACTTTGATTAAGGGGTGGTTGAGGTTGCGGTTGTAGCAGAGGTTGTTGTGGCTGTCGTTGTTGTCGAGGTAGTGGTCGAGGTGGTGGTTGCAGCGACGACGGAGACGAGGCGGGAGGCCGAGCCAGTGTTCCCTGCTGCATCAGTTGCGCTGTACGTGAGCGTATAGCTACCAGCGGTCGTAGTATCAACGGTTCCCGATACACTTATATGGTTAGTAATGTCGCCATCGACGTTATCGAGCGCGGTAGCGCCTGGGTCAGTGAAGGTGTCTCCGGCAGTGAGCTGCATGGCTGCGGAGCCGAGGAGCGTGACGACTGGTGCCGTGGTATCGGAAGAAGGGGTCGTGGTGGAGGTAGTTGTAGTCGTCGTAGTGCCCGTCGAGACAGTGCCATCAGGATTGCCGATGATGACTGAGCGCATCGCGGTTGAGCTGTTCCCTGCTGCGTCAGTCGTGCGATAGGTGATGAGGTAGGTCGTCGGACTTGAGGTGTCAATCGTCGTTGCTGAGACAGCCTGCTGGATGCCATTTATGAATGTGACGTATGGATCGGTGCCGTCGACGTTATCGGCGACGGTTACCCCTGGCTCGGTGAAGGCGCCGCCGACAGAGACGTGGACTGGGTTGTCGCCGAGGAGAGTGATGACAGGAGCGACAGTGTCAGGACCGCTCGACTGTGTGGTGCCTACGGTTCCTGTGACGCCGTCAGGCGTCGATGTCGCAATCTGGCCTTCCGTCTGCACGAGGAAGTAGTCGAAGGATACATCAGACGTCTGCGCAGCAGAGAGCACGACGCGGAATGAGCCGGCGGTCTTGTCGCTCACCCACCAGGTGCCGGTAATCTGGGAATTGAACGTGACGAAGACTTTCGTCGTCGGCAACACGAGCGAGTTGTTCACTTGCGCGACCGTGTTGCCAGTGATGATGGTCACGCTGCCGGCGCTTGAGGTGCCGTTCGCGTCTTTGCTCGCTACGAGCTGGCGGAATACCAGCGTATTGAACTGCGCGATGCCTTTCTGGATGAGTACGCCGAACGAGTTGAGGGCGCTCGCGAGAGATGTCGTCGAGAGTGTGATAGGTGAGCCGCTCGCGGTGCTGATGGCTCCACTCTCGAGCGCGGTCATACGCGCCTCAAGCGAGGTGACGCGTGTGTCCATGCCGTCCATCTTTGCTGCGAGCGCTTGCACGCCGGCGAGTGTAAAGGTAGCGAACTTGTAGATGTCGACTCCCTTGCCGTCCGGAGAGAGGATTTCCGGTGCGATTTTCTGCGCATCCTCTGCGATGAAGCCGAGACGGAGAGGATCGTTCTGGTCTTCTATCTTGTAACGATAGGTGGCGACCTTCATGTTTTTAAGCTGATTGAGCATGTCGTCAGTTGAGCTGGCCGAGATGTAGGAAATATCGGTCTTCGCATCGCGAGTGGAGGTGTTGACGAAGGCGATAGCTCCGATGTCCCCGGCGACCGTGAGTGTGTGGTTCGGCGTCGTCGTCCCGATGCCCACCGAGCCATTGCTGTTCACATAAAACACGCTCTCGCCCGTCGATGAGGCAATGTTGAACAAATCGCCGACTCCGGAAATACCCTGCACGCTTAGCACTGCCGACGGCGTCGTGGTGCCGACACCGACTGGGCCGCCCATCGACACGACGTTAGTGGACGGGTCGGCTCGTAGGAGATACGTATTGTGCGCGAAAATATCGTTCCCGACGAAGTTGTGCGTGCCTTCGACTTCAATATCGTACACCTGCTCGCGGCCGACGGGCGTGATGGAGACGATTTCGTCCCACAAGATACCGCCTGATTCTGAAGGAACGGCAATTTCGGCACCCACGACCAGGTCCGAAACCTTGTACCACCCCTTTCTGTCGCCGCGCATTTTTTCGAGTAATGACATATCAGTAATATTATAGCTTAATTCTGGCGGGCGCACTGGGCTCTCTGGGGGCAACATTCCACTTCTTCCATGACTGTTCCAGATGGAAGGTTTTCGTACGGCTCTCGGCGTACCGGACGATGATTTCATCAATCACGTCGATCTCCACCTTAGCTCCATACATACCTTTAATATGTTCCAGGTAGATAATCATCTTATTGCACCCGGACATCGCCTTCTCCAGGAGACGCAACCCGAGAGGGAAATCGCCGAAACGGATAGAATGTGCCTCGCCAATAGAGAGCGGCACGGTCATCGTGCAGTCCATAAGTCCCTCCAAAAATGGGTACTTCAGCGTGACCAATTTCGGCCGGATATTCTTCACCACGATGACTGCACAATTCATCGTCTGCTGATAGATATCGAGATCGCGGAAGGTCTTCACCGGCTTGCGCGGCGTGAAGTTCGTTTTATATCTAGATTGTGCGTAGTTAGTCATACAGATTATGTGATGACGAGTTCGTCGGAGCGCGGGATAGCCGCCACCGTGCCGTCGCGATAGTGTACTTTCCGCGCGCGCTTCGCGGTCTGTAATTTCTTCACGATGTGGAGCGGATAGAACTCGTAGTAGTCCTTGTCGTCGAACCACGCGCATTTGAACTCAAAGAGTCGCAGGCCGGTCAATCGTGATAAGGCGAGCGCATACCAAGTTAGCTGTTCAATCGGCTTCTCCTTACTCGCGTTCGGCTTGTAGTCAAGGATGTGCACCATGCCGTTTCTGATTTGCACGAAATCTATGTGGCCAGTCAACAACTTCGGAAAACGCTGTGCCTGCTTGTCGCCTTTCAACTCAAGCAGCCCATCAGAAGTAATCTTAAATTTCAATTCATTCTCCATATGTTCCACGTCCTCACGGCGGATGTACACCGGCACCTCGGTCGCCACCGTCACCGAGTCGTTCGCGATCATGAAGCGCTGAAGCGCCTCATGTCTGTCTTTATTATCCGTCACGCTCCGCAACACAAACTCGGCAGTCTTATTCGCGAAGTTGGACTTGCTTTTCACTATCATATCCGTCTTGTCGAACTTGCTCCGGATCTCGCTCATCCGCTCGCCGTCCTGAAAATATTGGTGCGGCGTTTCGCTCGACACGTTATCCAAGTATTCTTTGAGACGACCGAAACGGCGATTCTTGAATTCTTCCATTGAGAGCAGCGTCTTCGCGCGGTGATAGCGGAAGCGGTAGAGCTGGCGGTGCGCCATGGACACGACTTCTATCATCTTCTGCGGCGGAAAGAGCTTGATGGCGTAGGGGCGCATCCGCTCGAAGCGGCAAATAGGTTTGTATTCTTCGATCCATGCAGAAAGTGTGGCCGGTGTTGGCGCAAGAATATTTTCATTTTTGAACTTTTCGTCCAAAATATGGCATGTCTGCTCGAGTGAAAGCCCAAGGTTGTAATAACTGATACCTTCGAGAATCACCTTGAGCGGAAAACGTTTACCCTTCACTCGCTCGGCAGTAAAGGTCCTGCCACATTCCGTATTGCGGCACAAGTAGAGCTGGACTGCCTCGTGCTTCTTCTGCCGGATGCCGCGTTTGACGAAATCGGCGGAGTCGCAGTAGGGACACACGGTGCCGGTGGTCATCGTTGCTTTTAGCGCGATGGGAAGAGCCGTAGGCGCAACATCAACGTCGGCATCGGGACGCCCCATGCCTGACATTGCCGTGGCGTTGAGCTCGCCCTTTTCCATTTCTTTCCGGGAATCGCCGAGGAGGGCATCGGCGACAAACCGCCCGAAACGAGCGATAGCATTCCCCTTATCTCCAGCCTTCATTGACTTTTCAGTTATGTTCATATATCATGCATAGACAAATGGCTTCGGCCCTACTCTGCTTAACGGCGGAGGAACAAGAAGAGAGAAGACTCATGGCAAAAGGGCTATGAGTTTTTTTCTTGATCGGTGTCCAGAGAGTGAAGTCTTTTTTCATATTTATTTCGCAATTCTCTTCTTTCCTTCTTTCAAGAAATTCTTCTTCGTGACGATCGAGCGACCGAGGCGTTTCTCCAGCTTCTTCCGCGCACCGCCGGCAATACTGCCACCAGCCTTCGCGTCGCTCGCGAGTTTCGCGATACCCTTTGAATCCTCCGTGCGATGAATCTCGGTCGTCGCGCGCTCGCCGAGCATGTTGAAAATCAGCTCGAAGTCATCCATATGATCGCGCAAGTTCTCTCGCTTCAGGCCCTTTAATTTTTTATACTGGCTCGGTGTGACGCCGAATGTTGCTTTAGAAATTTCGGCAGTCAAGATCTCATAGTCTCTTTCTTCTCGCGCGCCACGCTTCTGCCACTCGTCAGTTAATTCCTCGCGGATAACGATGCCGCGCATCCGCTTCTCGATCCAGTCCTCGCTGTATCCCTTGAGCTTATAGAGCATTCGAGTGCGCTTCGTCGATAGCTCCGGATTCTCAATCTCCTGTACCCGCTCATAGCCGACCTTCGCGAGCCAGCGTTTGAAAGGCTCGGCTTTCGGCGAGGGAATTGATTGGACGATGCGGAAGGCATCTTCCGTATTTACGCAGTCCGTTTCGTATTTCTTGCCGTCTGAAGAAGGCAATTTCAGTTGTTTACAAATTGTAGACAACTGAATTCCACCTTCGACTTTGACACGTACCTTCATTGCGCTCCAATACACCTTAGGGTTAGTGCTATCCGTGAGAGCTTCAATGATATCAACCACAGAGAAGTGCCACTCGTTTTGATATAAAGTTTTACGCACCTGTCTATTTTTGAATATAACTATCTTTGCTGTTTCCATAGGTTAGTTGGTTCTTGTTACATCTTGGAACTCTGTATCACGAATTCCCGTGCCTAAAATCGCACGAGTTTCGCGGATTTTGAGGGATGCCGTAAGCAGCCGTGATATAAAATCAGTTGTTTCTGTGGCACTTTCCTTGAACGATGTAAAGAAGTGTGTCATGAGATTTTATGCCTTTTTGTGCGCGATTCTCGCGAGGTACGGGTGGTTCGCTGTGGTGCGGATGCGGCGACCGGACTTGGTCACGAGCTCGTAGACCTCCTGCTCGCCCATGTCCATAAGCGCGTTCACGCGGGAGTAGACGACCCTACCCGTAGCCTGATCGAGCGACTGGATTTCATCCCCGACCTCGACATCGGCGATATCGACCTCGTCGTATTCATACGAGCCGTCAGCGCGCTTGCGTCTGCGACGCAAGCGCGTGTCTCCTACTACGCACTGCGCGTTCACATCCGGTCCCACGCTTAGAACCCCCTGGATAGGCTCTATTTGCTTCACATAGCTCGCCAGACCCTGCACTGCGGCGGTCAGGTAGGGCGTGAGGCCCGCGTAGTTCATGGTGTAGAAACCGTCGGGTTCCTGTGCGACAAGATCGGGGAATATTGGCTGGACCTGCTGGGCGATGAAGCCCGCGTGCTCTGGAGTGCCCGCCGCTTCAGTTTTCCAGTTGTAGAACGTCGGCGAAAGAGCCTCAACACCGGCAAGCGCCGTGGTCGTGCTTATGGTGTTGAAGTTCGTCTTGAGCCGAATATCAGACGAGCAGACGAGGGCGGTGGTGGTGGGGTTGATGTAGCAGGAACCGGTGGAATTTTCGAAGTGGGCGACGTTCCCGACTGGGGTGGCGCTTCCAACCGTCAGCAATACATCAGGACTCGTCGTCCCGATGCCG
>DIZH01000010.1 GCA_002429325.1 Patescibacteria group bacterium UBA6033
TCCGAGCCCTACAATGACGAGTGCCATGGCCAGATAGTAGCACAAGCGCTTCCTGGCATTCGAGCGGTCCGTATGCGGAGAGCATGTATAGCGAAGTCGTTCGCGCACGGAGTTTTGGCATCCTTTTGCGGATTCCGCAATGCCAAAACGCGAACACGGAGCGTAGAGAATCGTCGGCAGGGACGATTCTCGGACATGCGAGGCGCATACGGACTGCGCGCATCTTGCGAAATACTTGCGTGTTACAAATGGACGCGTACAATGCTCGCATGCCTGACACTGGAAAGGGTCTCCTGAAGGATCTTTTCACACTAGCGTTCCTTATCGTAGTCGTGGTCATCCCGATTCGCGTTTTTATTATCTCTCCATTCGTCGTTGATGGTGAATCAATGCATCCGACGTTCGAAAATCTCGATTATCTCATCGTCGACGAAGCTGTTTATGATTTCGAAGCGCCAGCGCGCGGCGAGGTCATTGTCTTCCGCTATCCTGGTAACCCTTCTATCTTCTATATCAAGCGCATCATCGGACTTCCGGGCGAGACCGTATCTATTAATCGCGGCGTCGTGACTATCACCACCGCAGATGGGCAGGACGTGACACTTGCCGAACCGTATATCGTGAACGAAGACGCAACCTATACCAAAAACGTGACGCTTGGCACCGGAGAATATTTCGTGATGGGCGATAATCGTCCGAACAGCTCCGATAGTCGCGTCTGGGGCGTCTTGCCGCGCAAGAATATCATCGGCCGCGTCGATCTGCGCCTCTTGCCTATCAATGAGAGCAAGTTCTTCCCAGGCGCTGCTTCATATGCAGCGAGCTCCTCAACAACTTCCCCACCTTCACTATGATTCGCGAGACAGTCCCGGCAGATGAGATTCTGAACAAGGCCCATGCCGTCGGCCAATACTATGGGTTCACGCCACTTTCGACCATTGCCGCAAAAAGTCGCGGGAACATGAAAAAGAATGCGGGCTATCCGGAGTCTATCTCCAACCTTGCGCTCGACCCTGTCGCCGAAACGGTCGCGGGTTTCTTGAAGCAATGTCGACATATCGAGCCGCTCCCATCAGCACGACAGCCACTCTTCCTCTGGCACACTAATATCGCTCCAGGCCGTCCTGCACAGAAGAAAGCAATTGTGCAGTTCCATGCACTCGGAACTGATCGCGCCATTGCCGATGCTGTAGTCATTCGTGCGCTCGTCGCACTCACACGCGACCTCTTCCACGAAGAACCGATCGTGCGCATCAATTCCATGGGCGACAAGGAGACCCGCGCGCGCTACGCGCGCGAACTCGGTGTCTTCTTCAAGAAGCATGCTGCGACGCTGCCCGAAGAATGCCTCACGCGCGCCAAGTGCGATACGTTCGATGCTGCAGAGTTCGCTATCGCGAACGAATGCGCTGAGGACCTCCCTGCGCCCACTGAGCATCTCTCCGACGCCAGCCGCAAGCGCTTTGAAGATTTGCTTGAATACCTTGAGATGACGGAGACGCCCTATGAGCTCGCACGGAATCTCATCAGCCGCGGCAATGCATGGAATGACACCTGTTTTGAACTCATGGTGGGCGGCAAACGCGTCGCATGGGGCTCGCGCTACACCGACCTCACCAAACATTTCTTCCCGTCCTCGCCGATGCACGCTATCGGAGCCGTACTGCAAATCGCGAGTGAAGGGGCCGTGGTCAAAAAGGCCTCGCCAATGCGACTGCGGTTCTCATTCGTGCATATCGGCGACGAAGCTAAGCGCATCTCTATCCGCCTCGCCGAAGACTTCCGCAAAGCGCGCGTCCCGCTCACACAATATATTGGTACTGAATCGCTCACCGAGCAGCTGGGGCTCGCTGAGCGCGACAACAATCCCTACCTTCTCATCATGGGACGCAAAGAAGCACTCGAGGGTTCGGCCATTCTGCGCAACCGACAAACACAGATTGAGCAGACACTTCCCCTTTCAAATCTCATCGAACGATTGAAGGCAGTTGCGTGACGCGTATATAAAAGACGAGCCCGTTCGCGCTTTGCGCGAACGGGCTTTCTTCAAGGACGATCGCGGTACCCAATTGGCCCGCCCAACCAGTCATGATCGCCCGGGAACTCCGGCGGCAACTCAGCGCCTTTCGTTCGAGTCGTCGATTGCCTGAGTTTTTCCACAGACGCAGCAGCCGTAGGCGAGTTCGCCGGCGGTAGCATGGGCGGCCTGCTTTCGCCGAACACCACGTCGGCGAGGAGCACGATCGTAGCCTTGCCGCCGTCAACCGTATCCACCAAGGCGACCCCAAGCTTCGGCTCGCGGTCGAAATACTGCGCCATGAGTGCTCGCATCCCGCTCAGATCCGTTTTCTTCGCATGGATCTCGTCGTTCGTGACGTCGTCGGGAATCGCGAGCGCCAGAACTCGACCGAGCGCCTGCGCGAAGTTGTCATCGTGTGACATGCTTGTTCTCCTGATGAGTTGCCTGGACCGGATAGTCTAAGCGAAGCGGAAGGATCTCTGCTCTGTCATCCGTTATATACGAAAAATAAATTGGGTCAATGCGTAAAAAGCGAAGACCCTCACCCGCGCGAAGCGAATAAGGGTCTTTTGGAATGTCGGGTCTAGCCCGACAAGGGCACGTGCGACTCGAACGATTCATCGAAGCGTTCCTGGAACGCACCGGCGACCGCCTGCCAGTTCTTCGAGGATGCCTCCTCCGAATCGAAGATACTCTTCAGGGCCTCGGATATCTTGAACCGCGTCGAGGGCGTGTCCATGATGCGACGGAGGTCGTCGCCGGTTGCCGAGGGAGGAATGAGGGCGGCCACGCCGGCGCCAAATTCCAGGGCCTCGTGGCGCTTGTGGGCTCTCGGGGGGACTATGGGAGTAGTCATCCTTTTTCTCCTAGTGAGGTAGCTCAGGCCGGATAGCCAAAGCGAAGCTGGTCCGTAAGGATCTTTGCTCTGTCCTCCGTTATACCGCAGACACAACATATGTCAATGAG
>DIZH01000023.1 GCA_002429325.1 Patescibacteria group bacterium UBA6033
CTCATCATTCTTGTAATACTCGTTGTAGCACTCGGCGCGTATGCCGCATGGTACACCTATCACCGGCATGAAGTCATTGTTCAACTCGACAAATGTGACTACGCGCTCACACATCCAGAAGCGTCTCCGAAGATGCGCGCGCCAGACGGTACATTTGTGTCGGTCATGACACCCTGTCTTATGCAACCCGTTCCACCGAGCATTGCGGATCTTTTGCGCCGCCGCGTCTCTTTTACTAGAGTTCCGGAGAGCACGAAAGTGAACCCGTACTCGTTCGTAGATGTACTCTTAGGGCGATACACACTCGGCCCTAATCTTGGTGCACCTTGCAATCAATCGGCCACGACGACGGATTGCTCGAAGCTTGTGTCATTGCCGCAAACACCGCCACCGCCATACGTGCCGCCGAACCAGGTACAGCCAATCGAGACATGGGTCTCGGCAACAAGCACTCCTATCCCGCTTTTCGGTTTTTCATTCGAGCTTCCGGCTGGCTGGCACGGAGCAGTATATAAAGATGCCTATCTTCAAACCTTGCACGCGCTCGTGCAGAGCGACTTGAGTGACAAAGGCTTCACCATCGATTGTCCGCCTGCTGGCAAAGGGCTTGAGGCCGCGACGCGGCTTTCGAGCGAAGAGCGCTCATTCACGACCGACGGCACTGATTACTCGGTGGCTTTCGAGGAATGGACCGCTCCCGGCAATGATCCGTGGTATTTCCTCTGGGTGCGGACACCACAATTGGGTGACTCCTCGAATGGTTCGTCTGGTACGTATTGTCTCGCGCAAGGGACTGCAACGCCCGACATCGAGAAGGCAATGCGGACGATGTACGAGAGCTGGAATTAACTTATGAATAAAATATATATCATCGCAATTGTTTGTCTCGCAGTATTGGCCTGTGTTTTTGCCATATGGAAAGTGCATTCACCGGCAGCCGCTCCGACACCATCCACTGACACCACTTATACTCCGGTTGATGAAAAAACTGCGCTCGCCCAGCTTCAGGCTGATATGCAAAACGTCACGCCTCATTTTATAGCCAACAATGAAGGGGGCGGTCATGCGTCATTCACCCCAGAAGAGCAGAAAATAAGAGATGATTTGGTCGCGTTGTATGCTGCGCGATACGCAGCGACATCTCCAAGCTCTCCTGCCAGCGCCTGGCTAGTGACCGCACAGAACGGCATATGGCTCAATGCTATCGGCCAGAGATATCTCCTCGTTACGGAAGCAAATGTAAAAAGCGCGATTGATGAAATCTTCGACGTGCAAACTGGGCAAGTCATGCCTATTTCTGGCTCTAATAAATTACGTTATTATCTCACGCCTGACAGGGACGTCGCGCTTTACATCGACTCACAAGCGCTCTATACCTACTCTCTCAATCAAGCGACTAGCACTCCCGTGGCAGGCTCACAGCTGAGCGGAACAGAGACGTATCACAACGGCTACATAGGGGGGATAGGGATAGAAATTAATCCAAAGGAGACGCATACGAAAAACAGCATTACTATCTCGGTTTTTGACTCAAGCAAGAGCGTACAAAACTCGGAGGTACCGGGAGCCACGATGTACGCAAAGGTCGGGCAAAAGACGCTGTCGTTCTAAAATTTTTCAAAACCCCCCACACTTCGGTGCGGGATTTTTCTTTGTAAAATTGATTTATTATTGAGGGCTTTTATCAGGTGTGAACTGCAATCCATCAATAAATTTCTGAAATTCCGTTCCATAATTGGTCGTCGTAGATTCTACAAAAATGAAATTAACATCTTGGCAGTAACCCCTTGAGGGGGCAGAAAATAGAGTGAGACTATAGGCGTCTTCCATAACGGGACTGGTGGTGTTGGTAAGATTTCGTGTATGAACTAATACTGCATTGTGTCCTTTTATACTAATTGGCTTTTGATCCACCAAACCTTTTAGGTACGTGGTGATGTTTCTTTGTTCTCTTTGTCTAAACTCCGCTTCTGTCTCCCCCCTCCCACAAGGCCTATAAGCAAGGCTGAGGTTTGCACCCTTCACTAAGACTTGTTGTACACACCCTGCACCCTTACAGTCTACCGTCGCAGGATTCTCCCACTCCAAAAAGTAGTCGGGAGATGTAAAAGCTGTGACAATTGCCGAAGTTGCAGGATTCCCCACGACTGCCCATCCATGAGGTACGTATGTTTCAGAAAACACACCCTCGGGTTGAGTTGCAGAAGAGTTGTTAGTTATCTTTGTTTTTGAATTTTCTATAAACAAATACGACCCACCCGCCACGACAAGCACCGCCACAACCGCAACGGGGACTATCTTTTTCATGTTCCGATTATGTCACATTCTTGTTGCAATAAATACGGGAGTAAAATCACATATAAAGTTCATGGCTCAAGGGAGCAATCCCTGCCGTTTTATAATTTCTCGTTCAAAACGACGGGGATTTGTGCGGTGGTATGGGTACGGGTACAGTACCGACACGGGCAACAGGTACGAAAAATCGCATGGTGCAAACCATGCGATTTTTCGCTGTATCCAAATGTCCTTTTGAGGGAGGTTGTCAGTGGGGAGGGTAACAATACACGGTTACATACGTCGTATAATAAGCAGTGATGAAAAGAACACGCACATTCGTAGTGGTGGCACTTACTCTTTCTTTTTTTGCGGTACCCGCAATGTCTTTTGCCGCGGCTCTTACCCCGCAGCAATCAAGCAGCCTCATTGCAGTCGTGCAATCATCTCCCGGCACACCCGCAAGTGCCTTCGTTTCTCTTATAACGGCTTTCTCAAATATAACGGTAAACCAAGCAATCAGTCTCATTACTGTTGTTCAAGCAGCCCCTGGCGTTCCCGCAAATGCTTTTGTTGATCTTCTAACCTCTTTTACAGTCGATACTGTCGCAACGCCCCCGACAACACCAGTTGCGACCCCGCCAACCCCGCACGTGTCCGTAATCGGCAGCCCCTATTTTTCGAGCACTATGGGTTATGACCTCTCCTACAACACTCTCTCGTATCCTGCCGAGTCGTTTGGTTTCGCCGTGGTGGGAGTGACTGGCGGCAAAGCGTTTGTGCATAACTCCCGTATCTCCTCTGAATACCAATGGACAAAATTTTCAGCAAAAACAGCCGCGACATTGTATATGAACCTCAACGCGCCCTATGGTAGCACGGTTGTTGCAAACATTGGAGCCCCGAAGACCTGTCCGGCACGCGCGGCAGGGAGCAGTGCGACGAGTACCGAGCCTACTGCCTGCGAGGGCTACAACTACGGGTACAACGCTGCCAAGGATGCTTATACATACGCGACAGGAACGGGAGTCACGTCCTCACTGTGGTGGCTCGATATTGAGGAGGCAAACAGCTGGTCAGTCGATACTTCGGCGAACGACACGACAATACAAGGGGCAATTGACTACCTCAACAGCAAGAATATCCGCGTCGGCATCTACTCAGTCCCATTCATGTGGAAGAATATCGCCGGAACCTATGTTCCGACGCAGACGATTGGAGGACTCCCAATACCGATTCCTACATGGTTTCCAATAGGTATCACCACCATCGTGGGCGCTATAAACGCCTGCTCAACTATCTCAAGCTTCATACCCGGTAGTCCTGTATGGGTCGTGCAGTATGAAGCAGATTCTACCGCCGTTGACCAGAACGTCGCCTGCTAGCCACAACCTCTTTGGATTGCTTGTGGTAGTGGTAGAGTGCCGGCCCCGGGCAATACGGTTGTGACGCCTACCTGCGCAGGCAGGGAACCAGTCCCGGCGGGCCCCCATTAGGGTAAGCGCAGTATCCACATAGGCCTTCGTTGGCCGATGCTATACTAAGTCCTCACCTAATTATTCAGTAGTATTCCTTATCACATGCATACCTTCATACGTTCTCATGTTGTTTCTATTGCGGCAGGCGCCGCAGTTCTTACATCGCTTCTCAGTATGGCGCCTATTGCTCAAGCGGCGACTCTCTCTACTGTCCAGATACAGGCCATCACAAATCTTTTACAAGCGTTTGGCGCTGATTCAGCCGTAGTTGCAAATGTCCAAGCTGTGCTTGAAGGCTCAGCGCCCTCAGCCCCTGCGGTACAATCGTCCACTGGCTCGGGAGCAGTGCTGGGCGGAAATGGTTGCGATGTGGTATCCGGTAACCTTCATATCGGTACCACCGGTGCTGAAGTATCTCAGCTACAGTCCTTCCTTAGCAAGGATAAGAGCATCTACCCAGATGGCTCTGTGACAGGGTATTTCGGTCGAATGACTGAAGACGCTGTCCAACGCTGGCAGTCGGCGCACAACATCGTAGCCACAGGGACGCCTTCTACGACTGGCTTCGGTGCTATCGGCCCCCAGACGCTCAAGGAGATTGATCGTGAGATGGAACTGGAGTGCGAGAACGGGGATTCAAACGTTTCCTCGACCTCTTCTGAATCGCACTCTTCTGGCGCTAGTACCGCCTCTTCAACCTCGCACGAAAACTAATACTGCTTCGACAGTAGTATGCAAAAGCCATGACCTAGGTCATGGCTTTTGCATGTTTCGAATCACTCTAGTGTTAAAGACTATTTGCAGCTATCGCTGCATCAAAGAGTTCTGGTTTCTGAGGATGGTGCGCATCCAGAGTTTCAATGAATTCGTCGCGCTGAAGTAAAAAACGCGGATTAGACGCCCTCTCAGCACCAAGAGTCGACGCAGTGCGGCCTTTATAATCATGAGCAGGGTAGACAATTGTGCTGTCTGGTAGTGAGACAAGCGCTGTATGAAGCGAATCATAGAGCGCTATGCTGCTGCCTACTTGGAAATCTGTGCGGCCGGTACCGCCAATGAGGAGTGTGTCTCCCGTAAAAACGGCCCCATCGGCATAGATAGAAATGCTTTCGTTCGTGTGGCCAGGTGTTGCGATGATTTCGAGTTCTGAAGCGCCAAGAGGCAAGCGCTCGCCGCCAGCTACCGCAATATCCTTGTGTGGAGAAGGCGCGCTCTTATGGCGCACAATGCGCGCGCCAGTCTCTCTCGCTATCTTACTTGCAGACGAGATATGGTCGGCGTGAGTATGTGTTTCTATCACATAGCACAGCGTCGCATCATGCTCTACAAGCGCGGATAGATACACTTCATCGGCTATCTCTTCTGATGGGTCGATAATGGCCGCTTCTTTTGAAATCGAATCAAGAACGAGGTAGGAGAGACATCCGCGAGGGGAGTGGAAGGGGGTAGTCTTCATGAAAGTACAAGATTAGACAGTGGGGAGACCGGCATTCTGCCAGGCTATGATGCCGCCAGACACATTCATCACTTGCTTCAGACCAAGTCCATGGAGGAGGTTTGCCGCCCTTGCACTGCGGCCGCCCGAACGGCACATCACATAGATTGAAGAATATCCGGCGAGGCGAGAAGCCTGTGCCTCGAGACGGTCGAGCGGGATATTGAGTGCCCCTGGTACGCCGACTTCGCGCACTTCATCTTTGGTACGGACGTCGAGCAGAACGTTCCCATCAGTACCAAGACGTTCATAGGCTTCGGTAACAGAAACACTTTTCGGCCCAAAGGAGAATCCAAACATAGGTATAGAAGTTACGAGAGAATAAATGCTGAATTGATAATAGTGTCGAGTTCGTTTGCGAGATGCTCTTTGTCCATTTTCTCGAGACAATCTTTTGCATGTTCGTGGGAAACCGCTTCACCGAAACTCCTAAGGCCATTGACGGCAGCTTTCACTTGATAGAGCGTTTTTGCACAGTCAACCTCTGTATCGGTTTCGAGCGAGCGTTTTAGTGCTGCAATTTGGCCTTCGACGCGGCTCAGGCGCGCAATGACATCAGAGGGAAGCGATTTCATAAAAGTGTCTTGTAAGCCAGTATAGCATACCCCTGGGGGTATGCACGTTCTTGTGTCCTTCCGCGGTTATTCGACTGTAATCATTCTGTACTAGCAACGGCAACGGAAATGGGAGATTAGCAGCTAAAAACCTTTGGATATCGAGTATGGACGAATTCTTGAAAATGGACATTTTCTTTGTCGTCACGACCGTTGCGGTCATCGTACTCTCTTTCTTCACAGTGTTCGTTCTGTGGCGGCTTGAACGGATATTGAGGAATATCGAGCATATTTCAGGACAGGTCACGCTCGAGAGCGATAGTGTCCGTAAAGATATTGCCGGAATGCGCGATGAAATCAGGCGCGGCAGGGGCCGCCTGAAATCGCTGTTCGGCTTTTTGGGGAAGTTCGCAAAGCGGACTGCAAAGAAATCGAAATCTTAATCACTTATTCTCACGTAACGTATGGCAAAGAAAACAACAAAAGGTGAAGTCGCAGCAGAGATAGCCGCCGGTCTCGTAGCCGCCGGAGCTGCGGCCGTTGCTGGCTATTACTTCTATGGAAGCAAAAAAGCAAAGGCACATAGAAAGATCGCCGCGAAATGGGCAACGAGCATGAAGAAAGAAGTGATGCGAGAAATAAAGCAGCTTCAGAAAGTCACGCCAGGCCAATTCGCGAAGGTCGTCGATACTGTCGCGAGTACGTATCGCGGAGCTCGTTCAGTCAATGCTGCAGACCTGAAGCGTGCCGTAAACGAATTGAAGTCGAACTGGGACATGGTACAGCGCGAAATGCAGAGTGAAGGCGCTAAGAATGTCTCGCGCGCAAAGACGGTAGGGAAGCGCTCGCTTGCGAGCGGTAAAAAGACCGTGAAGAAAATAGTGAGAAAGGTCGTCGCCAAGACAAGAGGGAAAACTCGTAAAAGCAAGTAGTTATCATTGATAAATTGTGTCAAGAAAGTTATCCACAGAAAGTAATAGAGGCAGCAGACTTCTTTTGAACAGGGAGTACTCTAAGGAGAGAATTCTACTATAAATTAATATCGCTGAGGCATGAAAAAATTAACTAAAGTTTCCGTAATCGCGTTAGTCGTCGTGTGTACCTTCAGTGTGGCAGCTTTCGTCAAGGCCGCGACGGCAGTGAGTCTTGGCACGGCAGATAGCTTCGCTATCTTGGCCGGTTCGGGAATCACTATCGGCGGTGCAGTTAATACCAGTACGATCACCGGAGACATCGGGTCCTTCTCGACCCCGACGATTACTGGTATCGGGAATGCTGTTTTGAATGGCACAAATCATGCAGGTGATACTACGACACAAAGCGCCAAGACAGATTTGGGCACTGCGTACACCGCCGCATCGCAGACACCATCTACCAACTTGCCAGCTGGTGACAATCAACTCGGCTCACAAATCCTCACTCCTGGTGTCTATGACTTCGGTGGCGCTTCAACAGCGAACCTGACTGGTACATTGACTCTCGATGCTCAGGGCAATCCGAATGCAGTCTTCATCTTTAAAGCGTCATCCACTCTCGTCACAGCAGCATCTAGCGTTGTTTCTCTCATCGGTGGGGCACAGGCTTGTAATGTCTTCTGGCAGGTCGGCAGTTCCGCGACGCTCGGAGCAGCATCTACGTTCAAAGGAAATATACTCGCTTCAGTGAGCGCAACACTTGGAACCACGGCAAATGTGGAAGGTCGGGTGTTAGTGCAGTCGGGTGCAGTATCTCTAACTGGTAGCAATGTCATTACCAAAGCAACTTGTGTGGGTACACCACCACCCCCATCCGGCAGTACCGGCGCTCACTATTTCGAGCGGCTGCCAGCCATCAATGTGACGAAGATACCGAGTCCTCTATCCCTCCCTTCAGGTCCAGGGCCCGTTACCTATTCCTATGTCGTGACGAACATAGGACAAGTGCCGATGAACACCGTATGGGTTAAGGACGATAAGTGTAGCCCGGCGACCTACGTTTCTGGCGACACTAACACGAATGGATTACTTGATCTTAATGAATCGTGGCATTACACCTGCACCAAGACCGTCTCTCAAACAGAGACGAACACTGCAACCGCTCACGGGTATGGCGTCGGACTTGGTATGGATGTGTACGATACTGCGAGCGCGACGGTCGTGGTCGGACTGCCAATCACGCCGCCACTGATCCATTTGGTTAAAACGGCCAATCCGACTGTGCTTCCTGCTGGTGGCGGGCATGTAGTCTATTCGTATGCAGTGACCAATCCCGGTGCTGTGCCACTCAGCGATGTCAGCATCACGGACAATAAGTGCACCGGCCTGCCGGGCCGTGTTGTAGGACATCCAGGAGACGTGAATTCGAACAATCTGCTTGACCCAGGAGAGACCTTCCACTTCACGTGTGCATCAAATATTATGCAAACTACAACGAACATCGGCACTGCCGAAGGCCATGCTAATGGATTGACGGCCATTGATATCTCACCCGCTACAGTTGTGGTAAATGCTCCAGGATTGCCTAACACAGGACTCCCTCCTTCTAAGGAGAATGGCATGTGGTATCTCCTGGTACTCGTTGGAGGTTTCGTAGCAGGTATCGCTGCTGTGGTTGCCCTAGTGAAGGAACGAAAATCATAGTTGAAGCCGGTTCGTCCCAAGTTATTTTGAGGTATTGAAGATTCCGCCTCGGTGGTAGCTTCGTGCCGGACCGAGCACCTCTTACATCCTATGAAATCCAAAACAATACTTCTATGGTCACTAATCATTCTCGCGATCCTAGTCATGGTGATCCCTGCGCTGTCGTTCGCTACTCTTCTTGATGGTACGACAGCTCTGGATGTAGCAGCTCCAGAATACTTGGTCGCAGAACAGTCAGGGCCAGGACTCCCAGTTCGTCTCACCATCCGGAAGATTACTGTCGATGCGAATATCGAGCATCTAGGACTGACGCCGCAAGGGGCTATGGCTGTGCCAGAAGGCTCGGCCGATGTAGGTTGGTATGCTCTCGGCCCTCGTCCAGGGGAAGAGGGGAGTGCGGTGATTGCGGGGCATGAGGGATGGAAAGATGCGAAGCCGGCAGTATTCGATACGTTACATACTTTGAGCAAAGGAGACATCGTGTCAGTTGAGGATGAGAAAGGAGTCATCACCTCTTTCGTTGTGCGCGAAATTCGAACATATTCCCAGACTGAGGACACTTCAAACGTGTTTGGCTCGACTGATGGGAAAGCGCACTTGAATCTCATCACGTGTGAGGGAGTGTGGGACCCAATTAAGAAGACGTATGCTAATCGGTTAGTAGTATTTACGGATAAGGAATGAAGGTATCGCACATACTGGCCGCCCGTAGAGTCGCCTACGCAGTAGGTATATACTGGTACGTATGAATGCCAAAATACTGCAGTCCTATTTCCTTATCGGTTTGATCGCTGTTTCTTCTGTGCTGGTCTTCTTTATCTTTCGTCCGTTTCTCATAGCGCTCGCGCTCGCAGCAGTATTTGCCACCATCCTGTACCCTCTGTACGAAGGCATCTTCCGCTGGATGAAGAGCTCGCCGGGGCTTGCAGCATTTGCAACAATCCTCATCGCGCTCGTGTGCATCCTTGGCCCGCTCACTTTTATCGCAGGACAAATAGCGAACGATGCACAGCATTTGTATATCTCGCTTTCTGATGGTAGCGGGAGAACATTCCTGACGGCAGGGTTTCAGTATGTAAATGATGTGATAGCGCATTATGCGCCGAGCCTTTCGCTGTCTACTTCAGATATCTCTCTTTCACTTGATCAGTACGTGAAAAACAGCCTCCAATGGCTCATTCAGAATCTTGGCGGAGCATTCGGCAGTGTCTCAAGCTTTGTCATTGATCTCTTCATATTTTCAATCGCACTGTATTATCTGCTCCGCGACGGCAGTACATTCAAGCAGAAGCTCACAAAAGCGAGTCCGCTCGCGGCTGAGGATAGTGCTCTGATATTCACCCAGCTCAAGCTTTCGATACAGGGAATTATCCGAGGGAGTCTTATCATCGCCCTCATACAGGGAGTTCTCACAGGGATTGGTTTTTCGATCTTCGGCATATCCAATAGCTTCTTGTGGGGAGTTGTTGCCGCGTTCGCCGCTCTTATCCCTGGCATCGGCACCTCGCTGGTTCTTGTTCCTGGCGTCATCTACTTATTCATTACCGGCCCGGTGACTCCGGCTATAGGGCTTTTGATATGGAGCCTCATCGCTGTTGGTTTGATAGACAATTTCCTCGGCCCTCGGCTTATGGGAAGGGGCATGCAGATCCACCCACTCCTCGTATTCCTCTCAGTGTTCGGCGGCTTGGTCTTCTTCGGTCCCGTCGGTATATTCCTCGGCCCCCTGTGCACAAGCACTCTGTTTGCGTTCCTCTCGATTTATCAACACCTCTCGTAATAGACATATACCCCCAGGGGGTATATGCTCATCGGTATGAAGTACTTACACGATGAAGGAAAGAAGAAAGCTATTCGGCGGCTCAAAATTATTGAAGGGCAGATACGAGGATTGCAAGAGATGGTGGTGCAGGATGTCTATTGCATAGACATCATTACTCAGAGTTCTTCGGTGAAGCAGGCATTGTCCGGCGTCGAGGATGCTCTTATGGAAAATCATTTGAATCACTGTGTGCATCGTCAGATGACGTCAGGCCAGACTGGGAAGGCGGTTGAGGAAGTTCTCAAGGTCTACAAGCTTAAGAGAAAATAACATGATCTCACAGACCTATAGCATACGAGGAATGCATTGTGCATCATGTGCGAGCATCATCGAGAAATCACTAGGGAAAGTGGATGGTGTGCATGCTGTCTCAGTGAATGTCGGTACTGAAATGGCAAAGGTTTCTTATGACGAGACCAAGGTGAATCCAGAACAGTTGTCTAAACATATTGAACCGCTTGGGTATACGCTCGTCATCCCCACGGATGCACCAAGTGCGGCAGCTATGGGCATGTCTGCCGATGAGCATACGGCGCATCTCGGTCTCAATCAGTCCAAGAGCGAGAAACTCGCTGAGCTCGCCGCTATGAAGACCAAGATCATCACCATCATGCCGATGGCAGCTTTTGCGGTCGGTATCATGGTGTGGAATATTCTCGCAGAATTTAACCAGGTGGCGGCCGTTCCGAGCCTGTGGAACGATTCCTTCAACACGCTTCTTGCGCTCATGGCGACGTACGCACTTTTTGTGGTCGGCAAGCCGTACTTGCTCGGTCTCTATCGATTCCTTCGTTACGGCGCTGCGAACATGGACACGCTTATTGGCATTGGCACTTCGGCTGCATTTCTCTATAGCGTCATTGTCACAGTGTTCCGAGAAGAAGTGCGTCTTTATGTGAACGTCAGCGTCACCTATTTTGATGTCGCAATCGTCGTCATTGCGTTCATCACGCTCGGGAAATATCTTGAAGCGCGCGCGAAAATAAAGACTGGCGATGCGATCGAGAAACTGCTCAACTTGCAAGCCAAAACCGCGCTCGTCCTTCGTGACGGGAAAGAGATAGAATTGCCGGTTGACCAGGTTGTGCATGGTGACCTCATCATCGTAAAACCTGCAGGGAAGATCCCTGTGGATGGTGTTCTCACCGAAGGCTCTTCCTTCGTCGATGAGGCAATGGTGTCAGGCGAGCCAGTACCGGTAGAGAAGAATGCCGGTGATACTGTTGTTGCTGGAACACTCAATACGACTGGCTCGTTTACCTTCCGAGCAACGAAGGTTGGCAGAGAGACGATGCTTGCGCATATCATCACCATGGTGCAAGAGGCGCAGGGAAGCAAGGCGCCGATACAAGCACTCGCGGACAAGATCTCGAGCATCTTTGTGCCTATCGTGCTCGTCATCGCATTTGTATCTCTCGGGTCATGGCTCCTCCTTGGGACTTCCTCGCTCGGTTTCGCACAGGCGCTTTCCTTCGGGCTCGTCTCGTTTGTCGGGGTTCTCGTCATTGCGTGCCCGTGTGCGCTCGGGCTCGCGACACCGACGGCTATCATCGTCGGCGTCGGTAAAGGTGCGAAAGAAGGCATCCTCATCAAAGACGCTGCGACGCTCGAAAAACTCCACAAGGTAGATGTCGTCGTTGTCGACAAGACAGGAACTATTACTAAAGGAAAGCCAGAACTAGTCAGGGTACAGAATCAGAGTGCCTTGAGCGAGGCAGAGCTTGTATCTATCCTCGCGTCGCTCGAAAGCAAATCAGAGCACCCCATTGCGAGTGCGATCGTCTCCTATGCGAGCGCGCACAACATTGCGCTCAAATCCATAACGGATTTCAAAGCGATAAAAGGAAAGGGCGTACAGGGAGTCATTGATGGCGTGGCCTATTATGCGGGCAACCTGCGACTTATGCAGGATCTTTCGCTCTCGCTTAGTACAAACGCCATTGAGCAAGAGACGCGTGAAGGCAAGACGCCCGTCATTCTCGCAACCGAAAAGCAAATCATAGGCATTGTGCTCGTGGCTGATGCGATTAAGCCGGAAGCGGTGGAAGCTGTTGCTGCTCTCCATAAGCTTGGCATACGCGTTGTCATGCTCACAGGCGACAATGCACAGACGGCAGACTTTATTGCGAAACAAGTCGGTATCGATGAAGTCGTTGCAGAGGTGATGCCGGAGGATAAGTTAAATAAAATAAAAGAACTGCAAGCGGAGGGACGTGTTGTTGCGATGGCGGGCGACGGCATTAATGATGCACCGGCGCTCGCGCAGGCGGATGTCGGCATTGCGATGGCGACTGGCACCGATGTGGCGATTGAGAGCGCCGGCATCACGCTTCTGCACGGTGATATATCGAAGATGGTAAAAGCCGTGCGCCTCTCAAGACTGACTATGCGCGGCATCAGACAGAATCTCTTCTGGGCGTTCGCGTACAATGTCATCGGTATTCCGCTCGCAACTGGTATGTTCTACCCAGTATTCGGCTGGTTATTGAACCCTATGTTCGCAGGGCTTGCGATGGCTCTCTCAAGCGTATCAGTCGTCGGTAATTCACTTCGTCTTAAAACAAAAACACTATGAACCCCGTTAGAGAATGCAACAATTGCTTATAAAAAATCTATCTACTGCTATGAACACAATTTCCGAAGAAATGTCACAATCACAACCTATCTCTAACGGGGTGAATACTACAGAAACCTACGAATTCCATGTGAGCGGCATGCACTGCAAAGCCTGTACCGTGCTTATTGAGGATACATTCACCGACCTCCCGCATATCGAGAATGCGCAGGTGTCGCTTGTGAATGAACGGGTAAGCGTCACGGGTACCTTTGACGGTTCACCCGAAGAAATTGCACAAGAACTCTCAGAATTGCTGCGCGAGCATGGTTACACTCTCTCTGTTGGGAAGAGTACCGACACTGCGAACTGGGCGGACTTTGCCTACGCAGTGCCTGTTGCCATGGTGCTCATTGCCGGGTTCCTTCTCCTGCAGAAAGTAGGCCTCACCTCACTTATTACCAGCTCCAATGTGAGCTATGGGACCGCATTTCTTATTGGTCTCATTGCATCTGTCTCGTCTTGTCTCGCTATCGTTGGCGGTCTCGTGCTCTCGCTCTCAGCGAATTCGGCAAAAGAGGGAGGTACCTGGCGTACCCCGGTACTGTTTCATCTCGGACGTCTTGGCGGATTCTTTCTTCTTGGCGGCTTGGTAGGCGTCATCGGCAGCGCACTGCACCTCAGTCTTATGGCCAATGTCGTTCTCAGTAGTGTCGTTGCGCTCGTTATGTTCATCCTCGGCGTTAATCTGCTCGATGTATTCCATGTCACAAAGCGACTACAGCTGACGCTTCCGGCACGCTTCTCAAGGAACCTTATGCAAGGGAGTAGACACGATCATTATCTTGCACCGCTGCTTATTGGCATCGGAACATTCTTCCTTCCCTGTGGGTTCACCCAATCAATGCAGCTCTACGCGCTCTCGACCGGTAGCTTTGTACAAGGATCACTCACGATGCTTGTGTTTGCGCTCGGTACGCTCCCGATGCTCGCACTCCTCTCGTTCGGAGCGCTCAATATTGCACACAAGCCGTGGAAGGGTATTTTCTTCAAGACCGCTGGAATCATCGTGATAGCGCTCGCACTCTTGAATCTTACGAATGCGCTTGCCACCGCCGGTATTATCCAGCCGCTCTTTAATTTCTGATATATGAATCCCGTTAGAGGCTGCGGTCACTGTATTTTTAACCGACACTTTATTCACAACTAGACAAACAGTATGGAAAAATCTTCTGGAAACAAAACACCGCCACGACCTGTCTCTAACGGGATGAATACTCACATGGTCATTGCACTTCTTATTAGCGTCGTCGTGATAGGGTGGGCAGTCAGTTTTGTCTCATCAAAGCCGAGCACAGGAGGTACGGCACAAGCCGCGCCGACGGCCACTATTGTGGACGGCAAGCAATTTGTTGATATTACGGCGAAAGCCGGTTATAGCCCGCGCGTGGTGATTGCAAAAGCCGGCATACCCACCACGATACGCGTTACGACAAACGGCACATTCGATTGCTCAGCGAGCGTCGTCATACCGAAATTGTCGTATCAGAAGTTTCTGCAGCCTTCAGGAACCGAAGATATCCAAATATCTGCCGAGCAGGCGACGGGTACGCTGCAGGGGCTCTGCGCGATGGGTATGTATAACTTCCAGATCAAGTTCCAATAGACTGGCTAGTGCTCTCTCGACTGTAATAGTGCACGCATCCGAGCGTCATAAAGCAGTGTGATACTCTTAATGAGAGTTTCTGGACAATACTTTATTACTATAAGAGCCCTTACCTACATGACTAAACTTGCATTTGTGCTTTCATTCGTTATTTTGCTTCCAATCTCAGCTGCGTTTGCAGAGACGTCAGTTCGTGCCGATGTCGGTGTGAAAATGATGAATACAGGAATTGGAGCTCAGTCGGACGAAAATCAGAGGGACGGCGTTCTCTCCGCGTCTTCGAGTGTAACAGCGCGAGCCGATGAGGAACGATCGGCCACAGGTACTGAAGCTAGAGGAAACAATGAATCATCGAGAGCAGATGCTACTTCCTCGACCACAGAGAGCGATAACGGCCGAGGAGGTATGATGTCCGAATCGCACCGGAGCGTCATGGCGTCTTTCGTGCAGTCGCTTCTTGCGGATTCTGAGCGCGATGGTGGTATAGGCGCAGAGGTACGCGCGGTTGCGAAATCTCAAGAAGACTCAGCATCAACCACTGTTGATGCGATTGCTCATATGGAGAATCGCGGCTCCATGATGTCATTCTTCCTTGGTACCGACTGGAGGAATGTCGGCACGCTTCGAAGCCAAATCGCGAAGGATACTACCGACATCGGTCGTCTTCAGGCTGCAATCGCTAGTACGACTGATACGGGGGTCAAGACAAGCCTTGAAACACAGGTGACGGCCCTCACAGCTGAGCAGGCAAAGGTTCAGGCATTTGTTGATGCTCATGCGAACAGCTTCAGTCTCTTCGGGTGGTTCACGAGGCTCTTCGCGGGCAATGCACAATAACCTCACGGTATTTCCTACATAGAATAATTCTTATAACTATGAGTTATCACACAAACATCCTCGATAAAACGAAAGAGAACGAAAACTTCCGCCAAGTCTTGTTCACTGGGAAGAACAGCCAGCTCGTCATTATGAGCATTCCTCCGGGAGGGGAGATTGGTAAGGAAACGCACAAGTACACTGAGCAAACACTATTTTTCCTTTCCGGAACTGGCGAAGGCGAGTTCAATGGCGAGAAATTTCCGGTGGGTCCAGGCGATGTTGCTGTTGTAACGCCCGGCACCGAGCACAACTTCTGGAATACGGGAGAAGATAATCTGAAAGTCTATACCGTGTACGCTCCGCCGAATCATATTGATGGGCGCATCCACGTTACAAAGGCTGAGGCTGATGCCGATGTCGAAGACGAAGCAGTTGGAGAGCGGCCACCTCGGGTCTAATGCATGTTCAAACAAAAACAGCCCTGCGATGCAGGGCTGTTTTTGTAGAGCTTTATTAGAACCCGAACATGTGCATGAAGAATCCGCCGATATCGTGGAAGAATCCGCGTCCTTCTCCAGCATCCTCTCCATTAGTAGGGGGAGTACCCTGGTCGATAATAGAAGATGCCGTCACGGAAGTTCCGTTCACGGTGCCCTGCACCACAACGTTATCGCCTGATGCGATATTTGAGAGCACTGCCGTCGCTCCCATTTTCATGACGGTTGTCGAAGCTGCGTTCACTGTGTATGCGGTACCGCTCTTCGTGGTCACGGTAAGAGTGGTTCCGCTCACTGTAGTGACGCTGCCCGCAATGATAGGATCACCATTCCCAGTGATAGTGTTCATCATAGGCCGAGTACTGGAGGCAGTGCCTCCTCGAAGTCCTTTCCCCATCATTGTTCCAGAGGAGCGGCCGAGGAAGCGGCCGTCGTTCACGCTTGTCGCGGTCACGTGCGTACCAGTGACCGATCCGAGGACTGCCACATGATCGCCGACCACAATCGCAGAAAGCGATGAGCTCGCGCCATTTTTAGTAATCGTTGCATTGGCCGCATCGACGGTGTACGTCACTGCGGCGGTTGTAGCCGCGTCGCGTCGCCCCCCTTGGGACGTTACGGTAAGCGATGTCCCAGAGACTGAGGCAACGATGCCAGCGACTGCTGGGCGCGGTAGGTTCTGTTCACTTGTGCGTTCTGCATTCGGACCTTGCGCGAAAGCAGGGAGTGCAAATCCTAGAGAGCCGATGGTTGCTACGCCGATAATAGCGGCTGATAGAGTGCGTGTAATGTTCATAGGTAAGTATTGATTGAATTAATTGCTTGCTGCATTACCTACTACGTTTCTCTAAGCAGTGTGTTTCAACTAGGCAAATCCAGGGAAGTAATCAGCTTTAATATTGAATCGAGAGATGCCCATGTCGCGGAGCGTCGTCTTGAATGCCTCTACCATGCCGTGCGGCCCTGAGATATAGAACACGCGGTCTGCATAGTCAGGAATTTCTTTCGCGATAAGCGCGGCATCTATGAACCCGCTATAGGTATTCGGGACAGGAGTTGGTTCACTCGTAAGCGCGTAAATCGTCCTCATGCCAACCTTTTCCCCAGCAGCAGCAAAGACGTCGGCATAGGCGATTTCAGACACTGTCTTATTGGAATAGAGCATCGTGATATCACGCACATCGTTCGTATCGATGAGATACTGCGCCATGCTGCGGAATGGTGTGACGCCGATACCTCCGGCGATGAATACGAGTTTCTTTTTCTTGTCCTTCGGCAATACGAAGTCTCCTGAAACCTGCGATGCAGAGACCGTCGCACGCTCGGGCAATGCCCATAGGGCTCGCTTAAACGTGCTGGCGGGTTTGTAGAACTTCACACCGAGCCGGATAGTCTCTTCAGTGGGGGAGGAAGCGATGGTGAAGAAACGGCGGTTGCCGCGAGTATCGTTCAGATGGGTATTAAGTGTCCACTCGAGGTACTGTCCTGGTAGGAATGCAATCGGCCGGTCCGGCGCGAATACGAATTCATAGGTGTCAGTAGCGAGCGTATTCTTTTTGAGAAGGGTAAGCATAAAGCGCCCTTTCGGGCTGACGCTATACGCAAACACGTTGCCGATGAGGAGTGCCAGTTCAGGCGTAAAGTAGAAAGAACCGATATGGATGTTCGGTGCGAAGAGGAATCCGACGATGGCGGCGTACAGGACGCGAAGCCATCTAGAAGGCGGCATAGTGAGTGGCTCCGTAAGCATCACGAATGCAAGGAAGAAGAATGACGAATGCAGGAGTGTCTGCGCGATTGCCGTGGTCGGACTACCGGCGCCTATGGTGAGAACAGTCGTGAGGAGCGAAATGATTGCAAATGCAATAACGAGGTCAAATCGGCGGATTTTCCGCACAATGAGCAGTCCGCCGATAAACACAAAAGGTAGGAGCGGGATGTCTCCTCCGACCCACCACGAGGCCGATTGAGTGAGGACAAGAGCGCCGAGTGCGACACCGAACGCAGCAGGATTGAATAGATGCTTCTTTCCGATGGCAAAGATATATTTCGATGCCATAGCCCAGGCTGATACAAAGATAAGGAAGCCGACACCCACATAGTCAGTAGGCGCAACCGGAGTCACGATGAGTGCGAGAATGAGACCAGTGATATACACCGATTCAGCATTCGGAAGCGCGTCAAACATCTTTGCAAATACCGTATTGGTGAGGTAACTGGTCGCGAGGATAAGGAGTGTCGAGAACGCGAGGTTCGCAGGATTGTAGGGAAGGATCCCGAAGAACCCGAAGATAGCCGCCACGACAGTAAGCGTGATGAGGTAGTACAGCACGAGGCGGTACATCGTGATCTTGTTGAGGTAGTTGTCTATGAACGTCATTTAGTTTTTCGCGAGGGCGAGCGCTGAAGAGAGGGACTGCACGAATGCGTCGCTCGTTGCGGTTGCACCGGAGACGCCGTTTACCTGCGCGCTTTGCGCTTGTATGGCTTCTTGCGTTAGTGCCGGCATTGCATAGTTGCTGAGCTCAAGGGAATGCTGTCGGTCGCTCGGGTATTGGAGGAACTGTACATCCGCGAGCTGACCATTTTTTACGATGGCTTTTACCTGCACGATGCCGTAGTACGCATCAACAGCACTACCAGTATAGGAGCCATTAGCATATTGGCCCATCATGGACCCCGCTTTCATCATAGGCCCCTGTCTCGGCGTAGGAGTCGTTACTATAGGTGCCGGAGTGACTGTTTGTGGTTGGACCGTAGTGATTTGAATAGGGTTCGTTTGTGCCGAGGGAACAGGAAGCGTCGCTGCGACAGATGAAGAACTTCCGAAATGACTCCAGACAGCGTATGCGGCTGAGATGATAATGAAGCCAAAAGAAAGAACGAGCTTTTTGCTCGTAGATGTTTGGGGTGTCATGTCTGGGGTAGTGCTCATATGATTAATCAGTTACTCTCTATGCTACGCCGTGCGAGTGAAATTTATTTCAATACCTCATGTACTATACAATACTGAGTACACACTTATATGGCTGCTTTCCACTATTTCACTCATAATCTACGAAAATCGGCCGAACTGCTTGGCGTAAGCGATACGGCGATAGATGTATTTAAAACTCCTGATAGGACGCTTCGCGCTGACCTTACAATAGCGCTTGATGATGGTGGCACCGCGACGTTCCCGGCATATCGCGTGCAATTCAATAATGCACGCGGTCCCTATAAGGGCGGCATACGTTTCCATCCTGCAGCGGATGAAGATGAAGTGTCCGCACTTGCGGCTATGATGGCAGTAAAATGCACTGTCGTCGGCATCCCGCTCGGCGGTGCGAAAGGCGGCGTTGCCGTTGATCCGAAGAAGCTATCGCGGGCAGAATTGTTCGCGCTTTCCCGCGCCTATGTGCGCGCCTTTGCCGAGCATCTCGGACCGGATATCGATATTCCTGCACCGGATGTGTATACGACTCCCGAAATTATGGCGGTCATGCTCGATGAGTATGAAAGCATTATGGGGAAAAGTCTTCCCGGCATGATTACGGGGAAACCTCTTTCAATCGGAGGGAGCGAGGCTCGCGATACTGCTACGGCTCGCGGCGCTATTACCGTACTCGAAGCCTTGCTCAAGGACCGTGGACTCAACCCATCGCAGATGTCTGCTGCCGTGCAAGGAGCAGGGAACGCTGGCGCTGAGGCTGCTCATCTTTTGCAGGGACTCGGCACATCGGTCATTGCTCTTGCTGATTCGCGTGGAACGCTAGTATCCGAGAAAGGACTTGATGTGGAAGCCGTACTCGCTACAAAAGAACTCTCGGGTTCGGTGCTCAATGCAGCATCGGCCACTGCTCACCAAGAGTCTGCAGCAGCGGTCCTCGAAAGTAATGCTGACATCCTAGTGCCAGCAGCGCTCGAAGAGCAGATAACCGGAGCAAATGCAGAGAAGGTGCGTGCCAGCATCATTCTTGAAATAGCGAATGGACCAATCACCCCTGAAGCGGATGACCTGCTGAAGACGCATGCCATCACGGTTATACCCGATGTGCTTGCGAATGCTGGCGGAGTGACCGTCTCCTATTTTGAATGGATACAGAACCGCACGGGAGAACGCTGGAGCCATAGCGCGGTTGAAACCAAGCTTACTGAGACGATGCAGAAGGCATACCGAGAAGTAGCGGACTTCGCTCGTGAACGGGGAGTGACGCTGCGCGAGGCGGCCTATGCGCTCGCATTGACGAGAATTGTGGACGCTATGAAAGTGCGCGGGCGCCTTTAATTGGGAACAATATTCGTTGGCGTGCCGGCGGAAAATTGTTGCATATTGGCGATAGTCGTATCGAGAATGCGCATAAGCGCTTCGGTTGTGTTGAATGCAAGGTGCGGCGTTACGATGACACGCGGATGGCTGATGAGATAATGGTTCTCCAGCGTCACTTTAAGTGCGGCCTCATTCGGATGCGGCGACGTGAGGAGTGCGGTTGCATCGGCGAGCTCTCCTTCTTCTTCGAGCACATCAAGCCCGGCTCCGGACAGGATGCCTTTCTGGAGCGCATCAATAAGAGCATCGGTCTCCACGATAGCGCCGCGAGCAGTATTGATAAGGTAGGAGCCTTTTTTAAATGACAAGATGTTCTCTTTATTGATGAGGTGGTGCGTGTGCGCATTATAGGGGACATGGATAGTGATGATATCCGCGGTCGACAGTAATTCGGGGAGCGGTACAAACGTCATATCATTCGCCGCAGCAACAGCGGGATCGGGATGCACTTCGAAGCCTATGACCTTCATGCCGAACCCGTGCGCCATACGAACGACATGCATGCCGATATGGCCACAGCCGATGACACCGAGCGTTTTGCCAGCAAGGTCGAAACCGCGCAGTCCCTGCGGCGAGAACACATCATCGCGCACGCGATGCTGGGCTTCTGGAATGCGGCGCGACAGTGCAAGAAGGAGCGCGAAGGTAAACTCAGCGACTGTATTTTCTCCATAAAAAGGAACAGTTACGACTGCAATGCCACGCTCTTTTGCGGCTGCAAGATCGATATGATCGAAGCCGGTTGAGCGCGTCGCAATGAGCGTCAGGGCAGGGAACCTCTTGAGTTCTGCGGCACCGATATGCGAATCGATGAAGATACAGAGCGCAGTTGCCTCTGGGTCAGAGAGGTCAGGATAGGCGTCAAACGATTTCTCATGAAAGGTAATCTGTTCTGCCGGCAATTTCGTTCGCACATAGTCTTCTTCCCAGCGCTCGCTCGAAAAATAATGTATCTGCATAAGTATGTTTTTATTCTACACCGCTTCTTGTTTTCCCGCAGCGCGAGCTATCGTGCTGGTACGACCCAATCTTGCAGCATCTTTTTGAAGTCATCAGTCCGTTCTTCAAATCCTGTCTGGAAGAGGTGCTGTATCGGCTTATATTCGGGTGTGTATTCGTAGTGACCGCGTACTTCGCCATCGGTAAAGATGCGCACATGGTATTGGCGCCGAAATCCGTCGGGGCGGCGCAGACTCACCAATTCGTCGGTGTCTTTCCATGCGACGAAGTGATTAGCAAACCCTTGGTTCACCAGATGCGATACAAACTCGCGAGTGGAGTGTGCAGGATTAAGTTTTCCAAGAAGGAAATTCTGCCGGCCCTTGTGGCGAATAACTCGAGTTGTAGTAGAGAGGTCTCTCAGATACGGATGGAACGGCGTATAGAAACGCCAAAACCAATACCGAATCTTCTCGAGGAAGGTGTCCGGGTATATCATCCGCGAGCGCGGCAAATCCTCTATCCACTGTTCTTTACCTGCACGCATACGTTTACTGTACTACGTTTATGGAGTTTGGTTTCTTTTCCCAAAGCGACACATACGCTTGCAAAGCGGTTTTGCATAGCGGTCGAGACCCCAATTCCCGGCGACGCGACGGCCAGCAATAATTGAGATTCCGAGGAGCATCAGGATTGGATTCAGACTTACGGTTCCGGCAAGCATGAAGTTAAAACTCATAAAGGATGCGAAGAATGCTGCGGTCGCAGTGCAGAGACCAACGATGAGTCCAAGTCCTATTGCAATTTCACCGATGACAACGGCATTTGACCAGAGTGTGATATGAGAGATCACAGAGTTCTGAAGGAACGTTGCGTACCACATCTGCACATCAGGATGAGCCCCTCCAGTTTTTCCGAGTGCACCTTGCACAAAGCCGTTAAGAGCGGCGCCGGCATTGGTGCCGAACCATGCTGGGTTGAGAAGCTTTTCATAGCCCGCTGAGACGAATTCCCATCCGAGATATAGGCGGACGAGAAGCCATAGTGGGGCACTTTTCGTATCTGCAGTAATAAAATGAACTAAAGCGGACTGACGTATCGTGTAGGTGTTCATGCCATTATTCTAGAACATATTTCTGAAAATAATAGTAGGGCATGTGGAGTACTATAGGGTAATGAAAGACATACGACTCATCATGGGCATGCCCATAGAGATAGAGATTGTCGCGCCTGATGCTGGCGATACTCTTGAAAAGGCATTTGCCTACCTTGTCTCTGTCGACGAACGCTTCAGTACGTATAAGGAGGGAAGCGAGATATCACGCATCAATCGCGGAGAGATCGTTCCGCCTGACGCTCGCCCCGTTAGAGACAAGGACTCGGAGAGTCCTGGCCGGCCTATGGCCGGCGTCTCTAACGGGGCGAGCGCGGACATGCACGAAGTATTTGCAATCGCCGAAAAGACGAAGCAGGAGACTGACGGCTACTTCGATATGCGGAAGCCCGATGGTAGCGTCGATCCTTCAGGCATTGTGAAAGGGTGGGCTATTAAAAATACTGCCACGCTTATACGGTCTAGCGGCTATGAGAATTATTTCGTAAACGCTGGCGGCGACATTGCCATGGACGGTACAAATGCCGACGGGAAGGATTGGAGCGTAGGCATCCGGAATCCGTTTAAAATCGATGAGATAGTGAAAGTGGTCTATCCGCGAGGGAAAGGCATTGCAACTTCAGGTTCCTATCTTCGTGGTGCGCACATTTATAATCCGCATGCGCCGAAAGAAGAGCTGCTCGATATTGTGAGCATCACTGTCATTGGTTCCGATGTGCTCGAGGCCGACCGCTTTGCGACGGCCGTCTTTGCGATGGGGAAGGGCGGAGTGCACTTCGTCGAGAAGCTCCAAGGTTTTGAAGCATATACCATCGACGCTCATGGCATCGCCACGATGACGAGCGGATTCGGTGTGTATACCCAATCAAGATAGTACAATGACAGAGATGATGCGACTCGATCGGAACGAGAGTTACTGGATGCTCGATGGAGAGCTTGTGGAAGCTGCGCGTGTCGCAGGCGCACACGAGCTTTCGACTTATCCAGACTATGACGGACTGAAGGAAGCTCTTGCAGCGTATGCTGGTGTCGCGAAAGGGCAACTACTCATCACTCCTGGTTCTGACGCGGCGATAGAGCACATTGCACGTGCCTATATGGGGGCGGGCGGGGAAGTAATGTTGCCGGTGCCGACTTTCTATGGCTACGAGTCTATTCTTGATCGTGTTGGTGCGAAAATAGTACCTATTACCTACGAAGAACAAGATGGCTGTTTTGTATTCCCATTAGAAAAAACAATCAAAGCGCTCAAGAAAGGTTCTGCAAAAGTGCTATTTCTATGCCATCCCAACAATCCGCTCGGCTGCCCGCTGTCGAATGAGGATATTTCGGCTCTTGTTGTGGCTGCTCGCGAGAGCGATACTCTCGTCATTTCTGACGAAGCCTATTTCGAATTTTCTTCCGGCACGACATTTCTGCCATATCTCGCTGAATTACCGAATTTGATCGTCATTCGTACTCTTTCAAAATCCTTCGCACTCTCAGGCGCTCGTATTGGCTACACTATCGCTGCTCCGGAGATAATAAAAAAAATAGAAAAACTTATGCTGCCTTGGTCAGTCGCGCATTCAAGCGTTGCTACCGCACTCGCGCTTCTCGCATGTGCAGATAAGGTAAAAGTACGGCGTGATGTCGTTATTGCTGAACGAGCGCACTTTGCAGAATTACTTCGCGCGGTTCCCGATGTTGTCGTGTACCCATCTGAAACCAACTTCATCCTCATCCGTGTACCAGATGCCGAGTATGTCCGCGATGCGCTCCTCGCACAAGGTATTCACGTCGCGCTTGGCGAGCCGATGAGCCGTTTCCCCGAGGCTAAGATGCTCCTGAAAAATACTCTGCGCATCGCCGTGCCCACACCTGATGACCTTCAGGATTTTATTACTGTCCTTTCACGGTTATTCTCAAAATAGAATTTGTGTGGCAGGATACAGACATCATGCGCTCTAGCCGCCCGTCGGCCCGCGTAAGCAATAAAAAGACCTCAACACGGCCTCGGTCTTTCGTAGTTTCTCCTTCCTTCATTGCGAAGTTGCGTACCCAAGAGAGTTCCGATTGGTCGCACGCTATTTACACCACTATCCTCAAACGCTTTAAGGATGCGTATGAAAATGTCGCTGCATATCGGCACTTTCTCGAACGTCTCGGCATTGACGCTTCTTCAATTCGCTCTGCAAAGAGTATTGAGCGCATCCCACCTATCACCAAGGCGAACTATCTGCGTGTTCATCCTTGGGACAAACTCTGCAGGAATGGTGCGCTTGCAGACGAGCCGCTGGTTCTCACTGCGACATCCGGCTCAACTGGGCAGCCTTTCTACATCCCTCGCACCGACGAGGTTCACGATGCCTCTATGGTCTTTCACCGCCTCTTTATAGAACGCAGTGGTCTCGATAAATCTAAACCGACCCTTGTTGTTGTCGCTTTCGGCATGGGAGTCTGGATCGGCGGAATTCTCACCTATGAGGCATTCAGGCGCATTTCGGAAAGCGGATGGCCGCTCTCGATTATCACCCCTGGCGTGAACAAGAAGGAGATTTTCGAGGCGCTCACACACATCGGCCCTTCCTATGAGCAGATAATCCTCTGCGGCTATCCGCCCTTTGTGAAAGATCTTATCGACGACGCTCCTGAACATGGCGTCGATTGGAAACATTGGGATATGCGTATTGTCTGCGCGGCAGAAGCCTTCTCGGAACATTTTCGAGAATATTTGATGATGAAGACTGGCATGAAAGATCCGTATCGCAGCGTCATGAACATTTATGGCAGCGCGGAGCTCGGCTCTATGGCAACTGAGACGCCATTATCTATATTGCTCCGTCAGCTCGCACTGAAGGACGAAGTTCTCTACCAAAAGCTCTTCAGTGAGGCGCATCGCTTGCCGACTCTCGCTCAGTTCATACCCGACTTCACCTCTTTCGAGGCAGGGAAGAACGGTGAGATATATGCGACAGGCGGCGCAGTACTGCCATTCATTCGTTATGACATCGGTGACCAAGGGGGCGTCTTTACTTATGCCGATGCTGAGCAGAGATGTAAAGAAGTTGGCATCAATCTCTCTGCCGAGATAAAACGTGCGGGCATCGAGGACACGATTATGCAGCTGCCGTTCGTCTATTTGTATGAACGAGCCGACCTCTCGACCAAACTTTACGGTGCAATCATCTACCCAGAACACGTGAAGATTGGACTTCAGAATCCGATGCTCGAGAAGTTCATTACTGGACGCTTCACTATGACGACCGAGAATGATGAGAATCACAATGAGTACCTTGAAATCAATATTGAGCTCCAACATGGAGTGAAGGATGGCGCGACAATCGAAGAGGCTCTTATTGAGAGCATTATCAAGAGTCTTTCCGCCTCAAGCGGCGAATATCAGAATAATCGCGTGAATATGGGAGATCGTGTCGTTCCACGTATTGTGTTCTGGCCACATGAGCATCCGAAATATTTCCCTCCTGGCATCAAACAGAGGTGGGTCATTCGGTCATAAACGAACATGCTAGCATATTAGAGTATGGAAGAATCTCTGAACACGCTCCGTCAAAAAAAGATAGCGTCGAGGCCTTTGATTTTTGATCTCTCCCAACATGAAGACCATGCCCGTTTTGAAACACTCTTGAGCGAAGATTCTATCAGGCAGATCTCGGATGATTATGAAGAACAACAGCGCGAACTTTTCGGCATCAAGAATCCTTCGCGAGTATACGCTCCTGGTTTTGAGGAAGCATTTCAAGAGCACTATCGCTCTTTGTCGGTAGGAGGGTCGATTTCAGAGCATGGTCGTTGGGTTTATTTTCCCTGGCGCTACCTTGCTGCGCACATTTTACCTGAAGAGGAATATCATCTGGTCCGTACGGCACGGAATCAGAATCTCATCACGAAAGAGGAACAGGAGATATTTTATAATGCGACCATCGGCATCGGTGGGCTCTCGGTGGGCTCATCGGTAGCTTTCGCAATAGCGCTTGCTGGGGGAGGTAAACATATGAAGCTCGCTGATATGGACCGTCTTGCACTCTCGAATACGAACCGTGTCCTCGCTGGAGCCGACCGGCTCGGCATACTGAAAGTCGAGATGGCAGCGCGTACTATCTATGAAATTAATCCATATGCCGATCTTGAACTTCATTCCGAAGGACTCACCCCGGAAAACATTGAGGGATTTTTTGATGGTCTCACTATCATGATAGATGAGCTCGATAATATCGCAGTCAAATATCTCATTCGCGAGCAGGCACAGAAGCATCATATTGCAGTCGTTATGGCTGCCGATAATGGGGACAATGCAGTTGTCGATGTTGAGCGCTATGACCTCGAACCGCAGCCGGAATTTTTCCATGGGCGCATGGGGGATGTCTCGTATGAGATGCTCTCAAAGCTCGATAAGTTCGGTATCGGCAAGATGATTACGAAACATGTTGGGCCCGAGAACGTGACTGAGCGCATGCAGCAATCCTTGACTCAGATGGGAAAGACTATCGTTTCGTGGCCGCAGCTTGGCGGTGCGGCGCTGGTAAATGGCGCGGCGGTCGCCTACTGCGTACGCAAGATTTTGAACGGCCAGCCGCTTGAATCGAATCGCTCGCTCGTTTCGCTCGATGAGAAGCTCGTTCCTGATTACAATTCCGCCACGTCTATCGCACGACGACAGAAAATCTCTGAAGATTTCGCAAGAGGATTCGGCCTATGATCCACAGCATTTCTCCCGACCTCAAACGTATTCTTGAAGCGGGGAATAACGCGCCTTCAGGCGAGAATTGTCAGCCATGGCACTTCATCGTCCGTGGCAATACGGTCGAAGTTCATCTTCTTCCTGAGCGCGATCAATCGGCATATAGCTGGGGCAAGCGCGCTTCGTATCTCGCAAATGGCGCCGCGATAGAGAACATCGTTATTGCAGCCTCTGTCGAAGGGTATCGTGCGGACGTGAACTATTTTCCGACCGGCAATGATATGTTGCATATCGCGACGATTTCTCTAATGGAGGATATGGCTGTCCATAAGGATTCTCTCGCGGCTTATACCGATGTTCGGATCTCGAACCGTAAATCCTATAAGAAACAATCGCTTACTGATGATGAGCGCGTAGCCCTTCTTGCCGTCGATCCTGTTGTGCTTGTCGAATCTTCCAAAGAAATCGGTATTCTCGGGCGCGTTGGTTCGACGAATGAAGAAGTGATGCTTGCGAATCGCGCGCTACATCAATTTTTCTTCAGTCATGTGAGCTGGACGAAAGAAGAGGATGAGAAAAAGAAGATCGGTTTCTTTATAAAGACGCTTGAGCTTCCTCCTCCTGCAGAAATCATGTTCAAAGTGTTCCGCAACTGGTCAATCATGCGTATTCTTGGCGCAATAGGTTTCAATCGTATCGTCGCAAGACAGAATGGTGCAACGAATGCTTCCGTCGCTGCTATCGGCGGGTTCATGATTCCTGGCATCGAGCCGCTCGACTTCGTGAAGATCGGTAGAACGATAGAGCGATTTTGGCTTACTGCTACCTCGCTCGGTCTCTCACTTCAACCACTGACCGGCGTACTTTTCTTCAAGCTTAAGATCGCAGGAGGAGAGGAAGAAGTATTCTCTGTGCGCGAAAAGGGTCTCATCATGAATGCGTATGGAAGGGCCGCCGAGATATTCAAGGCAGGCGATAGGCATATCGCTTTTATGTTTCGTATTGGACGCGGCGATGCACCTTCGGCTCGCGCAGTTCGATTTCCTCTTGAGGATGTAGTCACAATGGTTTCCTGATATTCTTTTTGCATGGGAATCACTTCGCTCGTTTACATAAACTTCGACCTCCTTTCGGTCGGTATTGCAATCGCTGGCACAGTGCTTCTTGGGAGCATCATTTTCTTTAACAATACAAAAAGCATCACGAATCGGACATTCCTCTATTTCTCAATACTTACGGCAATATGGGGTATCTCGAATTATCTCGAGTACCGGTTCACAACAATCGATGCAACCCTTTGGGCATTACGCCTGCATCTCTTCATATCAACTCTGCATGCATTTTTCTTTTTCCAGCTCGCCTATGTCTTTCCTCGAGAGAATGTGGTTTTCCCACGTTGGTATCGTTATATTTTGATTCCGATTGTTACAACTGTCATGATAGTGGTACTCACTCCGTTCGTGTTCTCGAGTATAGCAACACTTGCTCCTGTGGGAGAAGTGACGAGAGCGACGCCCGGTCCTGGCATCGCTCTTTTCATACTTGTCGCGTTCGGACTCTTGTTATCAAGTCTCGTTATTTTGTTCAGAAGAGTAGCGAAAGCGAGTGGAATAGAACGCCGACAATCGCTTATGCTCTCGATTGGGATGTCTCTCATGGCGATTCTTATTCTTACGTTTAATGTGGTGCTACCTAATATGTTCGCGAATCTCAGTTTCATCCCGCTTGCAGCTCTTTTCATATTCCCGTTTGTTGCGTTCACGTCATACGCTATTTATCGTCATCATCTCTTCAATCTGAAAGTCGCTACGACGGCATTCCTCGGCTTCATGGTGACAGTGTTCTCCTTTGTGAATATTCTCTACTCTACTCAGCTGAGTGAAGTCGTCATAAATATTACGGCGTTCCTTATTGTGCTCATAGGAAGCATCAAAATTGTGCAGGACACGCTCAGCCTCAAGACGCTTACGGAGGAACTCGGGGAAATCAATGCGCAACAGGAAACACTCATCCATTTCATTGGGCATGAGGTCAAAGGATTTCTGACCAAAGACGCTGGGGCCCTTGCCGAGCTTTCCGACGGCGACTTCGGTCCCTTGTCGGAACAGGCGAAGCCGTTTGTCGAGCGAGCGCTCGCGCAGTCGCGACAGGGCGTGGATTCCGTATCGAATATCCTTAAAGCGGCGAATTTGAAGAAGGGAACAGTCTCGTACGTCAAAGAGTCGTTCGACCTGAAGGCGCTTGTTGCCGAAGCCGTCGAGCGCTCGCGCGCCGCTGCAAAGCAGAAGGGGCTCGAACTCTCACTCACCGCTACTGATGAATCCTGTCAGATGATTGGAGATAAAAATCAGATTAGCGACCACGTATTGCGCAATCTCATCGACAACTCAATCAACTACACGCCGTCGGGTTCTATCGCAGTCTCGCTTAAGAAGGAGAATGGCAAACTCATTTTTGCGGTCAAGGATACTGGCGTCGGCATCACCGACGAGGATAAGAAGCGGCTTTTTACTGAAGGCGGTCATGGCAAAGACTCTCAAACCATCAATGTGCATTCGACCGGCTACGGTCTCTATATCGCCAAGCAGATTACCGAGGCACACGGTGGCATCATCCGTGCTGAGTCAGGGGGAGCAGGGAAGGGCTCGACGTTTACGGTGGAGTTCTTGGCGGCGTAGTGTGAACCTCATTTCAGAGTCGGAATCCTAGTGATAAGATGAGGTAATGCCTCCTGAAAAGAAAAAACCTGCACGGGCAGGGGCAGTCCTTCGTGCTTATGGCGCGGCTGCGTTCGTGTACCCGTGGTCTTTCGGAGCTGCTATTCTTGCGGCGGTTATTATTGAGGCATCAGGAGTCATCGCCCCGCTGTTTCTGCGCCAATTCATCAACCTCCTTTCAGGAGGTGCGCCGACAGGAGCAGCTGTGCAGACTCTTTTTGTGGCGCTTATTCTTTTCACGACGACAAATATCGTGGGTTGGCTCGGCCAGCGAATACGTCTTTTTGCAGTCAATCGAGTCGAGTCGAGAGCGATGGTCGACCTCTATCGAAATGCGTTCGACTACATGCTCGGACATTCGCACGAATTTTTCATTTCGAATTTTACTGGAACGCTCACGCGCCGTGTGACACGCTATGCCCGCTCTTTCGAGCAGGTGTTCGATAGTCTTTTTTTCAACTTCTTTCCAGCTCTTCTATTTGCCATCGGTATCATCAGCGTTCTCTCTCTGCGCAGCCCGCTTCTCGGTGCTGGGCTTTTGGTATGGACCGTGTTCTTCGTCTATCTGCAATTCAGGATGATGCTCAAGCGTCAGCCATTGCGCGCGGCGCGTACCGAGGAGGATAGTCGTGTGACTGGCTTCCTTTCCGATGCTGTGCTTAATCACTCGACCATCACTGCTTTCGCCGCAGTACCATTTGAGAGCTCTCATTTTGGAGAGACTATTAATCGGTGGTACATCGCACTTCGGCGTGTATGGGACGCTGATTTATGGGTCTTTGCTATACAAGGACTTCTTGCTACTGGAATAGAATTCACTCTTCTTGCTGCTGCAATTCTGCTCTGGCAACAGGGTCTTATGACGGTGGGAGATTTCGTACTTATTCAGATCTACGTGCTCGGTCTCTTTAATCGTATATGGAGCATCGGACAGAACATGCGTCAGCTCTATGATGCGTTCGCTGATGCGACCGAAATGCTCGACATCATGGAACTGCCTCATGGGATTGTGGATGCTCCAGATGCCGCTCCTCTTCAGCTCGGCGCCGGTGCAATGTCTTTTGATTCCGTGCGTTTCGAATATCATGACAGCCATGCGGTACTCAATGAGTTCTCTCTTGAGGTAAAGCCTCAAGAGAAGATAGCTCTTATCGGTTCCTCGGGTGCAGGGAAGACGACTATTACGAAGCTCTTGCTGCGCCTCTACGAACTCACGAGCGGGACCATTTCAATCGATGGCCAGGATATATCGAAGGTCACGCAAGAGAGTCTACGGAAAGCAATTGCGTTCGTCCCGCAGGAACCGATGCTTTTCCACCGCACTCTTATGGATAACATCCGCTATGGTCGTCAGGAAGCGACCGATAACGAAGTCATTGAGGCGGCAAAACAAGCGCATTGCTATGAGTTCATCAGTCAGTATCCGCTCGGTTTCGAAACGATGGTAGGCGAGCGTGGTGTGAAGCTCTCTGGTGGCGAGCGCCAGAGAGTGGCTATCGCTCGCGCCATCCTCAAAGATGCGCCGATTCTCGTACTTGATGAGGCGACGTCGAGCTTGGATTCTGAATCTGAACGTCTTATCCAAGACGCGCTGCTGAAACTTATGAAAGGGAAGACGGTCATTGCCATTGCGCACCGTTTGTCGACCGTCATGAATATGGACCGCCTTGTCGTGATGGAACATGGTTCAGTAGTGCTCTCGGGGACGCACGAGGAGTTGCTGTCGCACGAGAGCAATCTCTATAAGAAGCTGTGGGAAATTCAGGCTGGTGGATTCTTGCGCGAGGATGGGACATTGTCTGACAGGGGCGATTTTGGTAGTGTCTCTAGAGCGGCCTGAGGATAGCCGTTGTAAGCATTGCTTGCACGCTTCCACCTAGGCTCGCTCGTAGGACATATGTATACGCAGACGTATATATATGTTTCCTCGCTCGCCGGTGTAGTTCAAGAGTTAGAACGAGGGACTCATAAACCCTAGACGGTGGCGCGACTCCACCCACCGGCACAACTATCGTCACTTGGCGGTCCGACCGCCAAGTGACGACACACGACATTTTGTGAGGAGTTTGCTAGGATGAATTCTACTTGCATACAGCAGGTGTATGCGGGGGTAGCTCAACTGGTTAGAGCATCCGCCTGTCACGCGGAAGGTTGCGGGTTCGAGTCCCGTCCCTCGCGCAGAATGAAAAAGAGCTGGAAACAGCTCTTTTTCATTATTCTGTCGACGAGCGCAAAGTCTGCTTTGCGGGACTCGAAGGCCGTAGGGCGACGGCCCGAGGCGGGGTCGCACAAAATCTCAGCAGAGATTTATGTGTGACCGAGTCCTGTAGATACAGTGACGACGACGAACGAGCGCTTGGCCTAGCCCATCAGGACTCGAAGGCCACAGGGCAACAGCGAACAAATTATTCCTGACCGAGTCCCATCCCTATGCTCGTCCGTATTTATCTTCGATGCGAGTGATATCGCTCTCCTCAAATTCGCCGAAGGCTATCTCAAGGAATGTAAGGCCATGGAGTCCTCCTGTCGCGCGATGCTCGGTATGGCGGGGGATAAAGAATTTGTCGCCCTCATGCGCCTCAGTATCTGTATCGCCTACGCGTATGACGCCCGTACCCTTTACGACGCACCAGAATTCGTCGCGGCGCTCGTGCGTCTGAAGGCTAAAAGCTTCGCCCTCGTGCACGGTGATTATCTTCACTGTGGACTTCTCGTTCAGGGTGAATCGTTCAAATGCGCCCCAAGGGCGCAGGTCTTTATCGTAATTTGTGAGTTCGTTCATGCGACAAGTATAACTCAAGAAAATTGAAAGTATGAGGGAATTCGGATAGTATGCGCTTACAGAGAGTCGCCGTTATAAGCGTTGCTTGCACGCTTCCAACTCGGCTCTCTCGGGCGAAAAGATGCTGTTCCGAAGCGCAACAGCATCTTTTACCCTCGTTCGCCGTTGTAGCTCAGCTGGTAGAGCAGCGCCATGGTAAGGCGCAGGTCGTCAGTTCAAACCTGACCAACGGCTCAGAAATAGGAAAACCCTTCCGTAACTACTCGCTTTGGCGAATATTTACGGAAGGGTTTTTGGTCGGTGGCCTACTGCGGCATCATGGTTGCCGGGAAGCCGGATTCCGAGTAGCGTTCTTGACGGTCGATTACCTTGCCGTCCTTGAACCTCTTGGTGACGATTCGTTGGTCGGAAGTCGGTATGACTCGGATTCCGAGCTTGGCATGCGCTTCGGCCAGCTGATCGGCCGCGTCCTCGGGACTGATGCCCAATTTCGCTGCCATCTGCATTGTCCTGGCGTGGTCACGGATGGCGTCCATATGGATGTGTCGTACCATATAATCTACTCCTCGGTGGTTGTGGTTGTAGGGAACTGGCAGACTGTAGTATAGACCATATGGCTACTATTGTCAATAGCTCGGCTGGGGAGAGCTTTTTCATCCAGGAGTTATATGTTAGAAATGAGATATCGCCGCCTTAGTTCTGGTGGTGGAGGGCCGATGGTCGGTATTGTGACAAAGGTTGAAAAGTCGAAATAAAATTGCCGCCCTAGCTCAGTTGGTAGAGCAACCCCTTCGTAAGGGGTAGGTCCTCAGTTCAAATCTGAGGGGCGGCTCCAAAAAATGTGTTTGTGCAGTTCACGTAAAGGTTCTAGAATAGAGTCATGTCAATTGAACAATTTCAGGAAACGAACGACAAAAGGGAACCCGGCTCGAGAGCTGGTGATGCTGAACGTGAATTTTTAACAGACGCTCATGCGGAAATTCAGTCAGAAGAAAAGGCAGAGAAATTGACCCGCTCCGTTGAGCACTATCAGTACGTGCAAAAACAGATTATTGAATTGGAATCGAATCTGAAGCGAAGTATGGACGAAGCAGTAGCGGCACGCCAGAAAAAGGACTTGTGGCACGAGCCGACCTCCTCACGACCATTGGTAAAGCGATTACTGCTGATATCACTAAGCAACAGCTTGAGAAAGCAAAATTCGAAAAAGAAATCAAGGACGCAGGCGGCGACCCATCTGAGTTTACTCTCCAGTGAGCACTGATCGTACTTTTCATGACTGACGAGACAGAGACACGGCTCGCAGAACTGGAGGCGATGATGGCATCGTCCGATTTCTGGCTGGACAAAGACAAAGCGCAAGAACTGGTGCGCGAGTATCAAAATCTCAAGGAAGGCGGCTCGGGCGATCCACATGACAGCGGCGATGCGACGCTCGCGATACTCGCGGGTGCAGGCGGCGACGATGCGGAAGATTTCGCGCGCATGCTTCGCCGGATGTATGAAGGCTACGCGACGCAGAAGGGTTGGCGCACGCGCGAGCTCCATGCGAACGAGAATCCGCAGGGCGGCTACAGAAATGTGCTGCTTGAGATAAGTGGGGCGGGCGCCTACGGCCGCTTGAAGCACGAGGCCGGAGTGCACCGGCTCGTGCGCCAGTCGCCGTTCAATGCGAACGCGAAGCGCCAGACTAGTTTTGCTCTCGTTGAAGTGCTTCCGATGCTCGTCGCGACTGACAAGATCGAGCTCAACCCGGCTGATGTGGAGATATCCTTCGCTCGTTCGGGCGGTGCCGGTGGGCAGAACGTGAACAAGGTCGAGACAGCGGTGCGTTTGGTGCATAAGCCGACAGGGCTTGCGGTACACGTCTCGAGCGAACGCACGCAGCTCGCCAACCGCGAGAGGGCAATGAATCTGCTTAAGGCAAAACTATTCGCCAAAGAAGAAGCAGAGCGCCAGGCCGCAGCGAAAGGCCGCTCTATCGCTGCGACTACCGCGAATGAGTGGGGCAGTCAGATACGCTCCTATGTGCTCCACCCCTACAAAATGGTCAAAGACCACCGTACGGAATACGAATCTAGCAACCCGGAGAAGGTGCTTGAGGGCGATCTGGACGGATTCATAGACGCAGCTGCCGCGAGTGCGGTACAATAAGAAGCGACAATGATTTACTTCGACAAAGTGACGAAACGATATGGGGATATTGCAGCGCTCGAAGATATCACTCTCTCCATCGCCCCCAAAGAATTCGTCTCCATCGTCGGCCACTCGGGTGCAGGCAAGACAACCCTCCTCAAACTCCTCCTCGCTGAAGAACGTCCTTCAGATGGGAATGTCTTTTTCGAATCCATCGACGTGAATGATCTGCCGAGTTCGGCGTTGCACCATTACCGACGCAAGATAGGCATGGTGTTCCAAGATTTTCGTCTCATTCCTAACAAGACCGCCTATGAGAACATCGCCTTTGCGATGGAAGCGGGCGGTCGTACCGATGAGGAGATAGCGAGCGATGTGCCCTATATCCTCGAGCTCGTAAATCTCGCCGATAAGGCCAAGCATTTCCCTGACCAACTCTCCGGTGGTGAGAAGCAGCGCATCGCTATCGGTCGCGCCATCATCAATCAGCCAGAGCTCATCATTGCTGATGAACCGACTGGAAACCTCGACCCTATCAATACGTATGAAATCGTTGAGATTTTGAAGAAAATCAATGAGCTCGGTACGACTATCGTCATCACGACGCACAATAAAGGAATTGTCGACGCCATCGGCAAGCGTGTTATTACTATCGATCGCGGCCGCCTGGTGCGCGACGATGCCGAAGGGAGGTATGTACTATGAAAACAGGGGATAACCGAGTACCTGGTATACTCAACCTGATATGAACTGGATGGTCTTCAAGAGAATGCTCGTGAGCGGCGGAAAGAGCTTCCTTCGCGGGGGCGCCGTCTCAGCCGCGACCGTCGTCATTATGACTGTCACACTCGCCATCATCGGTTCGCTCATCTTCCTTTCCGCACTCCTCACGTTCACGCTTAACACTATCAAAGACAAAGTCGATGTCTCGGTCTATTTCGTGACAAGTGCGTCTGAATCTGACATTCTAGCCGTGAAGAGCCAGCTCGAGAAATTGCCGCAAGTGGCGAACGTCACGTACACATCATCGGACGAGGCTCTCACCGCGTTCCGCGCGCGTCATGCTACAGACCAGCTCACGCTTCAGGCACTCGATGAACTCGGTGGTAATCCACTCGATGCCTCGCTTGAAGTACGCGCCAAGGACACCTCAGAATATGAGAGCATTGTGAGCTTCCTCGAGGCATCGCCAGCGCTCTCAAGCGGCGGTACCTCTATCGTCGATCGTATCAACTATTCGCAGAACAAAGAGGTCATCGATCGTCTCTCTCTTGCGATACAGGCAACGCGCGAAGTCGGATTCGCGGTAGTCATTCTATTCGCCATCGCTTCCGTCCTTATCGCATTTGCGACCATCCGCCTTGCTATTTACGTGGCCAAAGATGAAATCGCGGTCATGCGCCTTGTGGGCGCGAGCAATATGTATATCCAGGGCCCATTCATCGTGACCGGTACTATAACCGGAGTACTTGCCGCGCTCGTAGTGCTTCTCTTACTGTGGCCGGCTTCGTGGTACGTGGGTACGAAGACGATCTCGTGGTTCGGTGGTTTCAGCGTCGCGACTTATTACGCGGACCATTTCCTCCTCGTGTTCGGAATTATCCTCGTGTCCGGCATTGTGCTCGGTGCTGCCGCCTCAATACTCGCTATCCGCAGGTATCTGCAAGTCTAATATGGCAAAAGAAGGTCACAAATACATATTCGTCCTCGGCGGCGTCATGAGCGGTGTGGGGAAGGGTGTCGTTACGAGTTCCATCGGCCTCTTGCTTCAGCAGAAGGGCTATCCAGTGAATCTGGTGAAAGTGGACCCATATTTGAATGTGGACGCGGGCACTATGAATCCGACTGAGCACGGAGAGACATTTGTCCTGCGGAGTGGCCTTGAGACTGACCAGGATATGGGTAACTACGAACGCTTCCTTGGTCGCGACCTCACGAATGAGGATTATATGACCAGCGGCATGGTGTATCAGTCCGTGATTAGTCGTGAACGCGCTCTCGAGTACGGCGGCAAATGCGTCGAAGCAATTCCACACGTGCGAGACGAAATCCTCCGCCGAATTGCGGCCGCGGCTTCCTACAACGGAAGCCGCGTCTCTGTTATAGAGATTGGCGGTACCATCGGCGACTTCCAGAATGCACTGTTCATCGAAGCAGCTCGCGTACTCAAGATGGATTACCCTGATGATGTGCTCTTCGTTATCGTTTCGTACCTGCCGACTCCGGGCACTCTTGGAGAGATGAAGACTAAGCCGACGCAGACCGCAGTACGCGACTTGAATTCCTACGGCGTGCAGCCGGACTTCATTGTCGCGCGCTCGAAGGAGCCTATCGATGAGAAGCGCAAGGAGAAACTTTCTATTTCCTGTAGTGTGCGCAAAGACCGCATCATTAGTGCGCCAGATATCTCGAGTATCTACGAGGCTCCGCTCAATTTCGAGAAGGATAAGCTCTCCGACGCGCTTTTGACGGCGCTCAAGCTGCCCGAGAAGCGCAAGGCATCGCTTGCGGCATGGAAGAAATTTGCAACTGCGGTTGCGAATAAAAGAGCGCCGGAAGTGCATATCGCTATCGTCGGGAAATATTTCGATACCGGCGATTTCGTACTGTCCGACGCGTATCTTTCAGTCATCGAAGCTATCAAGTTCTCTGCTGCGAAGCTCGGCCTGCAAGCGAAAATATCGTGGGTCAATTCCAAAGATATCGAAAAAGGAGGCGCGAAAGCGGCATCCATCCTGAATGCGTATCAGGGCATTATCGTGCCAGGCGGTTTCGGCGAGAGCGGCGTCGAAGGGAAGATAAAAGCTATCCAGTATGCGCGCGAGCACAAGATCCCATATTTCGGTCTTTGTTACGGCATGCAGCTCATGGTCATCGAATATGCGCGCAATGTCTTGAAGCTCAAAGATGCTCATACCACAGAGATTAAGAAGAGTACTCCTTATCCAATCGTCGACGTGATGCTCGAACAGAAGAAACATCTCGCGGATAATAAGTACGGTGGCACAATGCGGCTCGGCGTGTACCCGGCGTATCTCAAGAAGGGCACTATGGCGCGCGCAGCGTACAAGCAAGAGCTTGTCGAAGAGCGTCATCGCCATCGCTATGAGATAAATCCGAACTATGTGAAGCAGCTCGAAGAAGCCGGCCTCGTGTTCTCAGGTACCTCACCTGATGGCGTCCTAATGGAAATCGCTGAGCTTCCGCGTACGACCCATCCGTTCATGCTCGGGACGCAGTTCCACCCAGAGCTCCAGGCGCGCCCGCTCACGCCGCACCCCCTCTTTACCGAGTTCCTCCGCACCGCGGTCTCCCACAAGCGCAAGAAATAAGGGTTTTGTAATGTAGTGTCCTTCCTTCCGGCTTGCTATAGTGAATGGAAAGTATGACCAATATCATTGAAGTTAAGGATCTCGGCAAGAGCTTCGGTGATTTTGTCGCAGTCAAAGATGTGACCTTCTCAGTCGAACGGGGCGGTATCTTTGCTTTTCTCGGTCCGAACGGGGCTGGCAAGTCGACGACCATCAAGATGCTCACGACGCTTCTCCATCCGACTACGGGGACCATTAGCATCAATGGTCACGATCCGATGACCGAGCCTGATGCAGCACGTCAGTCATTCGGCATCGTGTTTCAGGACCCATCGCTCGATGAGGATCTCACCGCACTTGAGAATCTCGAGCTTCACGGAGTGCTCTACAACGTGCCGAAGGAAACGATGAAGAAGCGCATCCCAGAGATGCTTGCGCTCGTTGAGCTTTCGGATCGCCAGAATGATTTCGTACGCGAATTCTCCGGCGGCATGAAGCGCCGGCTTGAGATAGCGCGCGGCCTTCTGCACCACCCGAAGATTATCTTCCTCGATGAACCGACCCTCGGTCTCGATCCGCAGACGCGCAATGCGCTCTGGGGCTATGTGCAGAAACTGAATATCGAGGAAGGCATCACCGTCTTCTTCACGACGCACTACATGGAGGAAGCAGATCGCATTGCAAAGCATATCGCCATCATCGACCATGGTGTCATCATTGCGCAGGGGACGAGCGATGCATTGCAGCAGCAAACCGGCACTGCGACGCTTGAAGAAGCGTTTCTGAAGCTCACGGGCAGCGCCATCCGCGACGAATCGAGCAGTACGCTCGACCATATGCGCCAGGCACGCCAAATGCATGGCGGTCGCCGTTAATTCCCATACTATGAATCCCGTTAGAAATCACGGAACGAGTGTCAGAGCGCGATTGGAAATGATGATTGCCATTATTAATATTAATTTCTAACGGGATGAAAGCTATCTACATCATGTGGCTCCGAGAAGTGAAGCGATTCATCCGCTCCAAGAGCCGCATCGTTGGTTCCTTGGGCCAGCCGATACTCTTTCTCGTCGCGCTCGGCTACGGACTCGGGCCAGTCTTCGCGAAAGCGGGTCAGGGGAATTATCTCGAGTTCATCGCGCCAGGCATCATCGGCATGTCCATCATTTTCAGCGCTATCTTCAACGGCATGCAGGTCATTTGGGATCGCCAGTTCGGCTTCCTCAAAGAAACGATGGTCGCACCGGTCTCGCGTCTTTCTATTATGTTCGGTCGTACGCTCGGCGGAGCAACCGTCGCGGGAGCACAGGGCACGCTTGTGCTCATCCTCGCGATGCTCGCAGGGTTCCGTCCTGTCTCATGGTTCGCTATTATCCCAGCGCTTTTCATTATGCTCCTCATTGCGCTCTTGTTCAGTGCTCTCGGCATCATGGTAGCGTCTCGACTCAAGGACATGCAGGGCTTCCAGCTCATCATGAACTTCCTCGTGATGCCGCTCTTCTTCCTTTCGGGTGCGCTGTTCCCTTTGAATAATGTGCCGTCGGCACTACTTCTCGTCGCACGTTTCGACCCGCTCTCCTATGGTGTTGATGCACTGCGCTTTTTCCTTATTGGCACTTCGATGTTCTCTCTCACACTTGATATAGGCGTGCTTGTCGGTGTATCGGCACTTTTCCTCGTCATCGGCTCATACTTCTTCTCTCGAATGGAGGTCTAGGAAATAGTGCGAATGTTCTCGGTAAGTTGATCGACGTGTTTGAAAAATGATTCGCTGCGCGTATCGCGCGGACGAGGCAGGTTGATTTCCACTGTTTTTTCGATGTGTCCTGGGTGCGCGCCCATGAGGATAATCTGGTCAGAGAGTTCGATGGCGTCGGGAATAAGATGATTCACCATGAGGATGGTCATGCCATAGGCGCGCCAGATTTTCAGTAGATCGGTCTTGAGCGCTTCCGAGGTGATGGTATCGAGATTGGAGAACGGTTCGTCCATGATAAGGAAGTCAGGCGAGATAGCGAGCGCGCGTGCGAGACCGACGCGTTGCCGCTGTCCGCCGGAGAGTGCCGCCGGATAGTGGTCCTCAAGATGACTCAAGCCGACTTCTTTTAATTTCTCGCGTGCGATACGTTCTCGCCGTGTCCGCTCCATGCCGCTCATGCGCAGGCCGAAGGCGACGTTGTCGAGTGCCGAGAGCCACGGGAAGAGTGCATAATTTTGGAATACCATAGCAGGCCGAGAGAAATTGCGCACGACTTCGCCGCTTGCTATGGGCATGAGCCCGAGGATGACGCGCATAAGCGTCGATTTTCCTGCCCCGGAGGGGCCGATGACAGAAACGAATGAGCCGCTTGCTATAGAAAAGGTAATATCGCTAAGTGCGGGCTGCTCCCTCACTCCTTCGTCAGTAAAGTGCGCATTGACACGCGAGAGGACGAGAGCCATTGCAGAGTCGTGAGTCATATTATTCGGAGTAGCGCTTTCCGCTCTCTGCGAGGAGCGGCGCCCATATGAGTCGGTTGATGACGAACACAATCACGAGTATCACGAGCATGCCCGCAATCGCCACATGTGTAATGCCAGTAGCGCTCGCGTCTTTGATGAACGCGCCGAACCCTGTGATGCTCGTGATAATCTCTGCGCCGATGACCGACTCCCAACCGATGGCGATGCCCACGATCGAGCCCGTGAGAATGGCAGGGAAGGAGAGTGGTGCGAGATAGTACGGAATTCGGCGCAGGCCACGCGCGCCGAAGATAGTTGCGGCGTCGTTCAGGTCGGAGTGTGCGTTCTTTATTGCGGTGAGCACAGCGAAAAGTATTGGCCATATGACCGAGCTCACGGCGAAGAGGATAATCATCATATCCGTATAGCCGAGGAAGTAGATGAAGAAGGGAATGAGCGCGAATGACGGCACATTCTGCAGTATGTCGAACACGGGGAACAGTGCGTCAGCGAACGGACTCCATCCGACGACGAGGGCAATTGCGACGCCGAGCACGAGCGCGATGCCATAGGCGACGGCAAGGCGATAGGTGGTGTGGAGGACTGCATTCGTCAGCGCGAACCATGCGACTGGACCGAAGTAGCCAAAGGCACCTACAAACAGGGCGATAACTACGACCACACCCATGATAATCCACGAGCGCTTGTGTCGTGCCAAATGCGCGCGCTGCCAAGCGAGAGATTGCAGGTGGGCAACACTTCGAATCATAGTGCTATTCTAGCGCGATTTTCAGTGGAGTCCCACTGAAAATTTGCGCACGAAGCCTTACGTTAGAGTGTACTGAAGAACGAAACAGAGGATGGGGGAGTAAAAACGCTTGCGTCGACGGTCCACGGATTACATGCGAAAGAGATATCTGTTGCCAGGTCAATGCCTCCATTAGTCGCGATAGCGCTGCCGCTCGCACTTGATGCTGCTAGAAGCACGAGGCCTTTAATCGCACCGGTCATCCATGCATAGAGGTGCGTACCATCATCAATCATTGATGAGTTAGAGAAATTCCCGCGCGCTTTCTCGCCGGCGACATAGAGTGTGCCCGAGCGACTATAGCCAGTCATAGTTTTAACGCTGCAAACCAAAGGCTGTTTGAGGCTGATGAGATAGGGAATAGTCCCAATGCCGACAATTTTTGCTGTAGTTTTTGTAGGCTTTTTAGCCGTTGTTGATGTAGGGGCTTTAGTTGTTGTTTTCGGTACTGAGGTCGTGGCTGTCGGGGTTGAGGTAGCGGTCGGCGATTCAGTCGTGACTGTCGGAGCAAGCATGAAGTAATACCATCCGCCTGCGAATACAATAACTATCGCGAGCACCCACAGAAGTGTTTTGTTTGGCATATAAACCGAAGTGTAGCACTCATGTTTCCCATCTCTGGCGCTCGGCGAAGCCACCGGGGACAACGATGGCTTGATTCAGGTCGGTCGCCGACCCCAACGCACGTGAGCCCAGATCCTTTCGTGCAGGTAATAGAGTATTGTGCTGTAGAAATCGACAAACAAAACGATGCCGGCAGAGAACATCACGTTGCGAGTAAAGAAATACGCAACCATATAATCGACCGCTACACTGATTGCGCGATAGCTAGCAGCTTTCGCGATTGAACGAGAGTGCGTCTCAGCGGGCTTTATTTTCATATGACATGAATATTAGTTCTTTTCGAGAGTGCTTATGTGCACCCAGTCGCGAAGTCCACCGACATTTTCTGCATGGAAACCAAATTCTTGGAGATACTGAACTGCCATATCAGCTCTCCCTCCAGATGCGCAGTAAACGTATATCTTTTTTGCAGGGAGCAATACATCTGTTTTGCCGCGATACAATTCGTCGACAGGAATATGGAGAGCATACTCGGCATGCCCCTCGTTCCATTCTTCAGCAGTACGCACATCAAGAAGCTGTGCTTCTCCCGATTTTACCTCATCGCCTAGTGTCATGGGGCAAGTATAGCAAACTCATTATTTTTAGACACTGAGTGTCTGCAAATAATACAAGAAGGGCTGGCGATTGAACGCCAGCCCCGCTCAAAATGGAATGTCTCCCAAGGTATGTCTGCTTTTCACAGTTTTATTTGCGTCCTCGCCACGCTCAATCAATATGAGATGCTTTGAGGTGTAACGACTACCGGACGCGAGCGAATAACTCGTATCAGTGACATACGGATGATAGCCCGCGCCTATCCATTTCAGTTCTCTTGGCAGACTTTTTCTCTCCGCAAGGAAGACGAGAAGTTCGGTGTGCAGAAGATTCAATCGCTCGTCTCGGCGCAGCACGTGCACAGGAACATTCGCGTGTGGACCGAAGAACTCCTGTCTTTCGGTAATCAGCTCAATGCTGTTCTGTACCCCGCAAGCCAAGAGCATCAGTTTATTTCGCAGGCCCGCGAGTCTTTCTTCTGAATCGATGCGAAACCAAGGCATTACGGTGCAGTGCAGAGGCAACGGTTTACCTTGCGGATACACGTCGCCGACAGCCGTCTTTTCAATCGGCAGGACTACGAGATATTCTTTGTTCATTTCAGAACCTCCGCAAAGTAAGTTGGACAATCTGCGAGGAGTTTATGACAGAACTATATAAAAGTCACTGGACCGTCTGAGACGATAGGGAACTGTTATTTCCCTGATATGACGGTGACAAATCCTTATCTGAATGCAAAAGCCATAAGCACGATGGTCAAAACATTGAGCACCACTAACGTTACTACCTCCTGGGTCTTTGGAAGGGGGTGCTGCAAAATGTAGACCGTGTAGATGATTGCAACAATCGCTGCACCGATAAAATTTCCTCTTATTATCATATTTGATTGAGATTATGTAAGTAATCTGACTTACTGGTAAGTGTAGCATTTTCGCCTGCGCTGGTGTTTGCTGGCCGTCTGGGACGATATTGGAACCTTACTTATTTGTAACGGATTCGAATCCTGTCAATGGTGCAAAGAGTGAATTTCGCAGAGGAGTACTGTGATATTCTAAATTCATACTATGAAACAAGGCTCAGAGGCTTTCAAACAAAATCTCGTTGATTCGAGTGAGGAACCTGAAAAGAAAGAAGGAGGTATCGTTCTGCCATTTAAACTTAAACCAAGAACGTATGAGAGCGCTACAGAACGTGCACGTGGGTATAAAGAATACAAAGCATTGGGTGGGATATTGGACGAAATGGAATACCAGGATATTTTGGGACGAATTGATAGTGTAAGAAATACCCCTCTCAATTCCTCGACTCCGTTGCAAGCGAAGAGTATGGCCAGCGCAGCAGGGATTACCCTCTCTCCTGAGACAATAGCTCTGTATGGGGTTCTACGTCATTATGAAGAACCGAATCCAGACGCAAAAGAACACTACAGTACACTGAACGACCAGAAGGTATTGGCCGAAGCGCTCCGTCTGGTCGGCGACAAAGATTCCCTTGCTACCTTCATAGAAACACACCCTCATATTTTTAATTGATAACGAGCTGCGCACTTTCTGCTGGGAGCGTAGTGCGACGTGCTAGCCATTTCTACGATTCATTTCAATGAGTAAGTATGTTCGAATGGAATATATGACATACTTATTGGTATGATGAAAGTTTGTAATAAAATATGGGTCATCGCATTGCTGTTCTCTGTCTTCGTGGGAGGGACGAATGCGAGCGCACAAGGCGTCGCGTCCACAGCAAGTTCTCCATTTACCCACGATCTCACTCTCGGGATGAGAGGGAGTGACGTATCTTCTCTGCAGCAATTTTTAATCGACACTGGTTTTCTAAAGATTTCTACAACAACTAATTACTTTGGCCTCCTCACGAAAGCCGCCGTTGGCGAGTGGCAAGCTCTCGCGGGTATCTCTCCGTCGATTGGATACTTCGGCCCTCTTTCAAGAGCAAAGGTCGGCGCAGCCCTCGAGCCCGCACCAATCATCGAGTCGATCCCGGTACCGAGTATTGTCATACCGACCGCTACGACAACCGCAGCGGCTGTGGCTGGCAAGAATGGGTCCCCAGTGCGCCTACGCATCCCATCGCTCGGCGTCGACGCAGGCTTCCAGTTCAACGGTCTCAAGCCCGATGGGACGATGGAGGTACCAAGTACTATTTATGACGTGGGGTGGTATACGGGCAGTCCGCGCCCGGGGGAGAAAGGTAATTCTATTATTACCGGGCATGTCGCCCAGATACGCAGATCAATCATGACGAAACAAGGTGTATTTTATAATTTGAGTCAGTTGCGACAAGGCGATGACTTGTATGTACTGAATGACAAAGGAGAAACCATAAGGTTCATTGTTCGCGCGAGCCGCCTCTACGATCCCACAGCGGATGCGACAAATATCTTTACTTCTACCGACGACCGCGCTCATCTCAACATCATTACTTGTGAAGGCACTTGGAATCAGGACCAATTAAGCTTTTCCCAAAGGTTAGTGATATTCGCTGATTCCGCGCAGTAGTTTTTGGCTTATTGTCACCACAAGAGTACTTCCATTTCTCTAACTCCTTGTAGTCGTAAGTGAAATCGGTCACTGGGACGAGATGGGCGACTTATTTTTTAGAAGTGATAACGACTATGAAAATAGAAGCGACCAAAATCTCTTGAGTGAAGCGATTAGAGATTTGAAGCACTCTCTGTGGTGTACTCTAGTGGCGAACCTCTCTAATCAAAACCGGAAGGGGATACTGATGCTATTGATGAAAACGACTCACGATATTTTGGAAATAAGAAGCGATGGTCGCAAAGCCAGGAATGACTCCGAAGAAAGAGAGAGCCCAACCCAAAAGTGCAATCATCAGAATCCCGCCAACGAGCGCGCCCGCACCTTGGAAGAGACCGTACAGGAAAGGGGGACGCTGGACACTTGTCCGCTCTTTTATTTCTTCGAGCTCAGTTTCTATCTGTTCCAGATGTTTTAACCCCTCTTCTGCGATATGTTCGTCCATACTGAATTAGTGTAGCGCATTATATATACCGCTGACAGGAGATGATTTGTTTGGCTGGCCGCGTGGTACGACGTGGGAACCAGTTTGAAATGAGCTGTTATACTTCTTGCTGTGACAACTCTCATATTTGGCATCGGCATTCCTGGTTCAGGGAAGACCACGATTTTGCAAAAGTTCGCAGAAAAGTATGGGTTTGAGTTCATCTCTATCGACGAACTGAAGATAAAGAAGTTAGGTAGGGTCCAAGATGTCTCCCCAGAGATGTCCAAAGAACTTTGGGATGAAGCACGCGGTCGTATGAAAGAATTGTTGGCAGAGGGTCGTAATGTTGTTTTTGATTCAACGTTTACAAGACGTGAATGGCGAGATAGCTTTTTCCCGCACGTTCGAACTATCCCAAATGTTACGATCGAGGGACTCTTTTTTGATATTCCAGTCGAACATGTATTGGAGCGCAATGCTAAACGTGGTGCGTCAGGTGGCAAATTAACGCCGGAGGATTATATACGAGAATCGCATGAGCGATTGCATGGGAATGCCCCCAGCAAGGAAGAAGACTTTGATATCTTAATGCGCATTGATGAGCACGGGACCATGTCTATCCTAAAGGGCACCAAAGACAGTACCCTATTGCAATATTTGAAACAGAATTAGCTGGCCGTCTGGGACGATATCCGAACGGCTATTGAAATTTATTGAGAACCGCAGTGAGCTTCTCGAGCATATCGTCTGCGTTCTCATATTCGAAACGATTCGATACCGCGTTATCGATAGAGAAAGAGGGGTGAGAATCTTTCTCGTACATTGCAACGACTGGGACGTGTGCGGCGTCGGCCCATCCGATCTCAATACCGGCACCGAGAGAAGGTGCAGAAACTTCTGCAACTACCGCGTCGCAGTTATTTATCATCTCGCGTGTTATTTCTTCTATAGGACCTTCCTGTGGAAGTAGGATCTCATGCGCGCTATTCAGAGCCGAGTCACGTAGTGGAATGTAGAGCTTATTCTTGAAGTCGAAATTACTCGAATGAGCGACAAAGATTTTCATATGAGTCCATTATACCAAAACACGGGCTGGCCGTCTGGTACGACGTGGGAACCTTAATTAAATACGCGCCACTCGAAATCTCGCAGCTGGACCAACTCTAGCTCTGGAGCGGTGTTCACAAGTTCTGCGTAAGATTCTGCGTTAGGCGGCATCGTCTCACTTTCGTAGTGGCAAACCACTCGTACCGGAACAAGTCCTAGGCCTTCTCGGATGCCTTTTTCAGAATGTCCAGGCCCATATTTTGCCAAAGCATATGCACCTGCCGAGGAACCAGATACAGTTAGTTTCTTCTTCAAGAGCGATTTTAATTCAGGATACTTAGCTAATTGCGCGAGAAGCTTAGGCGTGTGCCCGCCTCGGAAATGAACAGCGTCTGCTCGCAATACTTGTTCAGTAAAATCCTCTTTGGTGGCTAATTCGACAGTGACACTTTTGTTTACGATTTCTATGATTCTTTTTTTCTGGTCTTCGAATGCCTCTCGATGGTCGTCATATTCAGATGCAAAGTATACAAGCAGTATGATCGCATTCTCTGGAAGTCCTGAAACTATCTCTTGATAGAAAGTTCGGTTGAGCTCGTTGTCTTCGCGCTCAAAGCCCCCATGAAGAATGAATTTGGTCATGCCGACTATTCTACCTTACTGGCGCAGATCAGGGCTCGGTCACGCATAAATCTCTGCTGCGAGCGTATTTTTGGTGCGGTATACTAGATCGCATGAACATTCACCCGTTGTTTGTGCATTTCCCGATAGGGTTACTCGTCGTCTATTCTATTTTTGAAATAGGAGGATATGTGTGGCCCACGCTCCGCCGCCAGCCGTGGCTTTTCTCGATAAAAGCATTCTTGCTTTTTGTTGGTAGCATCGCCGCCTTTGTGGCACTTGTCACTGGCGGGGCTGCCGAAGAGCTAATCGAGGGTTCGGCACGCTCGTATATCCTCGAGATGCACTCGCCGATCGCTGTTGTGACAACTATCCTCTACTTTATCCTCGCCGCCGCCTACTTGGCGCGTATCTGCGACCTGACCGGCTTTGGCGACCGCATCGCGGCGAGAGGTAGATTCTTCGCGTGGTCGTGGAATCTTAAGAAGCGCTTCTGGTCTTTTTTCCTCGGCTCCTGGCTTCTACCGCTTTTCGCACTTTTGGCCCTTGTAGGGATGACCGTCACGGGCGCGCTTGGCGCAGCCATTGTCTATGGGCCAAATGCCGACCCATTTGTCACCTTTATCTACCACCTGTTCTGGGCTCAATAAAGTTTTGGCTGGCCGTCTGGGACGATATCCGAACGGCTATGGAAGTTTATTGAGAGCCGCAGCGAGCTTTTCGAGCATGTCATCCGAGCTTTCATATTCAAAACGATCGGTGACTGCATTATCGATTGAGAAGGAAGGGTGAGCATCTTTCTCATACATTGCAATGACCGGGACGTGTGCGGCGTCGGCCCATCCAATCTCAATACCAGCACCGAGAGAAGGTGCTGAAACATCGGCGACTACAGCGCCGCAATTGTTGATCATATCGCGGGTTATCTCTTCAATAGGCCCTTCCTGTGGAAGCAAAATCTCATGCTCACTATTCAATGCTGACGCACGAAGTGGAACGTACAATTTATTTTTAAAGTCAAAATTGCTCGAATGAGCGATGAATATTTTCATATGAGTCCATTATACCAAAACACGGGCTGCGGGTCAGGGA
>DIZH01000020.1:0-3466 GCA_002429325.1 Patescibacteria group bacterium UBA6033
TCGTCGCGAGTGAGGATGGCACTTGCGTAGAGGCCGAGCGCCGAAATAGCAGCACCAGTGAGTGTCGCCACATCAATGATAACCGCCGGCTTAAACCGCTTCGCATAGGTGATAGCATCGGCGAGGATGAGTCTGCCTTCGGCATCGGTATCGAGCACTTCAATGGTTTTTCCTGAAAGAGATTTGAGCACATCGCCCGGACGATACGCGTTCGTACCTGGCAGATTTTCGACCGAGGGAAGAAGCGCTATGACGTGCTTCTTCATCTTCAGACGTGCTGCGAGAACGGCCGTATAAAGTGCAGCAGAGGCGCCCGACATATCCATATGCATTTCGTAAATGCTATTTGAAGGCTTCAGATTGAGTCCACCGCTGTCGAAAGTGACGCCCTTCCCTGCTATCACGATGGGTGCATCGGATGAACCCTTGTATTCCATGATGGTGAACGTCGGTTCTTCTACTGATCCTTTTGAGACACCAAGTAGGGAGCCCATGCCAAGCTTTTCCATCTCTTTTTTACCAAGTACGGTGACTTTGATCGGCAGACCTTTTACGGCATCCTTGGCAGCTTTGGCGAGGACTGTCGGAGTCATGTCGCCCCCGGGAGTATTCGCGAGAGCGCGGCAGGAGTTTACGGCCTTACCGATTTCCTGACCTCTCACAGCTGCTTTTTCTATGGAAGGTGATGACTTGCCGTAGAGCAATATCTCTTCGACCTGACTCCAACCTTCTTTCGGTTCTGTCTTGAACCTGTTGAATTCGAAATTCGCCATCTCGAAATTCTCTGCAGCAAGCTGGGAGAGGCGCTCTGGCGTCGTACTTTTAAGATTTTTGAAAAGTCCTGGAGTGCGATCAAACTGGAGTGCGATTTTCCGAATCTTGTTTGCTTTAGCCGTTGCTACAATCGTGCGGCACAAGATGATGAATCGGCGCTGATTCATGTCCTCTGGCTTCCCGATTCCTATTTCAATTTTCTCTACGCCGTTCTCTCTCGCGAACCGTTTTGTCCCTGTTGATTCGCTCGTGAGTACAATCTGCGCATATCCCTTTGGCGCAGAATCAATTTGCCCCTTTTTGAAAGTAAGCTTCATTACTCAGTTGCTCCGGAGAGCAGAGTGTCAATGCGGTTCAGATCTCTCGGGAACATACATGCTTGACGGACATTCTTCAGTCCGAGGATTTGCATCGTCATGCGCTCTGCGCCGAATGCGAATCCTCCTTCAGGTGGTACGCCGTATTTGAAGGCTTCGAGGAACATTGAGATCTTTTCAGGATCCATACCCCAGGTCTTCACGTGCTCCATGAGCTGGGCATAATCGCTTACGCGGCGGCCGCCCGAGAGCCATTCCACTCCTCGGCAGATGAGGTCCATCCCCTCGTTGAATTCAGGGTGTTCGGGATTCGGATACACGTAAAATGGCTTCTGTCGGGTCGGATAGCCGTATATATAGACGAAATCGGACCCAGTCTCCTGCTTGATGATCTCGCATATATCGCGTTCATCCTCAGGATTCATATCCTTCTCGCCGCGTGCATCACGTCCTTTTACGGCAAAAATCTTCTCCTGGGCTTCAGTGAGCGACATGGTCGGTGTCTTCTCGATCATGGTCGGGAGTTCAGCATCCAGAAGTTTTATCTCAGCGTCGCATTTCGTCGCCAGTTGTTTCAACACATAACGTACGGTCTCTTCCGACATATCACGAACATCTTTCCAAGAGTCGATGAATGCGAACTCGGCGTCGAGCGAAACTATTTCGGTCAGATGGCGAGTCGTAGCGCTCGGTTCTGCACGGAAGACTTTATTTACGGAGAACACACGTTCGAACGCGGTCATCACAATCTGCTTGTAGAGTTGCGGCGATTGCGTGAGAAATGCTTTCTTATCGAAGTAATTAACTTGGAAAACCTCCGCACCGCCTTCCGCCGTCGTTGGAGTGATAGATGGTGCTTGGAATTCGAAGAAGTCATTTTGCTTCATGAATTCGCGGAAAGAATCGATGATGACCGCTTGCACCTTGAAGATGGCGCGCAGCCGCGGATGGCGCAGGACGAGAGCACGATGATCAAGCTCAGTCGTGAGATCGAGATTGAACCCTTCTGCCGACATATCAAACGGCAATGGTTCAGCCACCGCGAGTACAGTCATGGCCGTAATCTCGAGCTCGATATCGCCATTCATTTTTCCCTCCTGCACATTCTTTTCCGGTCGCTTGTTCACAATGCCTTCGACGCGGACGACGTATTCATTGCGAACGTCTTTCGCCACTTCCATCGCGGCGCTCGCGGGGAGTACGACACCCTGGACAAGCCCGCTTCGATCGCGGAAATCAAAAAAGACCATCTTCCCCTGATCGCGACGTATATTGACCCATCCTGAGATAGATACGGTCTTGCCAACGTGTTTCCCCAGTTCCTTAATAAGTGTTCGTTCCATATGTTGTATAAAATACCACAAAAGGTAAAAGCCGTCCGCATTCGTTGCGGACGGCTTCTGGAATAGGTGGCATACTGGATTAGAGCATACCTTTGCCCGGTCAGGCTCCTGTCGGAGTTTTGATGGAACTGAATGAGTGGTGCGCATTTCCTAACCCCACACAGTCCACTGGACGCCCTGCCAAATCGAACTTGATATTTTTGATTCCTGAACGTTCTAGAACCGCTGAGGAAAAAGAATCACCTCTGTTAGCCTCCCGCCCAAGGAGGATGGTTTAACCCATAGGGAATATGTTGGCCGTTACAGGCAAGACGACCCTATGATCGATTCTATCTCATCCGCGGCTACAGTACCAAAATACCGTTTCTATTGCAAATGCATTTATCGCACACCAATCGCTTCGCGCACCTGCTCCATTTTGGCTTCCGTTATTGCGCGAGCTTCTTTGGCGCCGCGCGCGAGAACGTCGTCGATGATACTTGAATCTTCCTTCAACTCTTCATATTTTGCGCGCATCGGTGCGAGGTAGCGGTCGAGATCCTGAATAAGGGTCTCTTTGAGGGCTTTGTAGTTGCCGCGGTGCTGATCATAAATTGTCGCGAGCTCTGATTCGCTTCGCACGAGTTTGTGTATCTGATACACATTCTCCGGGCGTTCTCCCGAAGAGTCGGTCACAATGCTCATCACTGCCTTTACCAGTTCTTCGTATGAGGCGAACAACGGAATGACATTTCCGTAGCTCTTACTCATCTTCTGTCCATCAATGCCAGGTACCACGGCGGTGTCTGGCAATATGTACGGCTCGGGGAGTGTAAATACATCGGTCTTGAACACACGATTGAATTTCTCCGCAGTGTCGCGCGTGTATTCTATGTGCTGCTTTTGGTCAGCACCTACGGGAACGATAGCGGCGTCGTAGAGAAGGATATCGGCAGCCATGAGCATTGGGTAATTGAACGTCCCGACGCTAATCTCTTTATTCTTCGCTTCCGAATCTTTGAAGGCGTGTGCGCGCATAAGGTACGGCATCGT
>DIZH01000020.1:3693-13389 GCA_002429325.1 Patescibacteria group bacterium UBA6033
AGATAGGCCATGACGAGCTCGTGGGTGCGCCGCCGCATTTCATCGGCATCCTGCATGGTATTGAGCGCATGGTAGTCTGCGACGAAAATGAACGGGCGATACTTCCCTGTTTGGATGAGCTCCACGAACTGTCGCATAGCGCCAAAATAGTTCCCGATGTGCAGGTCGCCAGTCGGCTTTACTCCGGAAACGAGGACAGGCTTTTTGTCGGTCATACGACTACGATACCACACCGGATAAAAAACGGCCCCGGTTTAACACCGGGGCCTGGAGGCAGAACGGACAGCGAGTCAGTCCACGCCGAAATCTATGACCTTGTTGGCAAACAGGAGGGCGTACTCCCCTGGCTCGAGTGCCACCGCCGGCCTCATCCTGTATTGCGAGAAGCGGGTCCCATGCCAGGTACAAAGGTCAGTGACCTTTTCTGTTATGACGGCAATCCGCGTGTTCGGACCATAATCCGCGTGTGCCTTATCCCCTCCTCCAAGGCTGCTCTCGCCGCTCATCACTTGGACGGTTCGGACGTCTCCCTTTACGGTCATTCGCACTAGGACCACTAGATCGTCTGATGGATAGCCCGGCAGAAGCATCAGGTCAAGGAATTCAGGCATCTTATCGGCGATTCTGGTCGTCGCATGAGCACCCGGGACCTCAAGTGAGGAGGACGCCTTGGCTGTCGCCAGTCCGAGAGTGAGTACATTGGCGAAAGCGCTCCCAACATTCACATTGGTGGATTTCCCTGGTCGTTGCGATTTCAGCCCAATCAGCTTGCCGTCAGCGCGGAGAGGAGTTCTACCTTCCATCCCGCCCGATTCGAATCGACAATCACCGCCATTCATGCCCATAGCGGAGGTGTTCGGCGCAGAGGCCGCTCCTTGCCGCACAATCACTTTCTGGATTATGGCTGAGCTCGCACCCGCCTTCTTGAGGGCAATCAGGCCTGTAGCACTCGTATCGAACGTGGTGGGGTTCGCGTTACCGATGGCGTTCAGTACGACATCTTCCTCCATACCAGCCGTCAGTAATTGGACGACGTCTTCATTGCCGAAGGCCTGGGCTGACAGCGACAGAAGACAGAGGATGAGAAAAGACAGAAATTTCGACATGCACACCTCCATAAGAATAGGGCTAACACACGATTTCAAGGAAATGGACTCCTCAAAAATAGTACCACTCCCCTTCCCGATGTCTACTCTTTAGTCTTTAGCCGAATACCGCTCGCAAATCTTGCGCATCAGTCCTGGGCCCTCAAATACCATGCCCGAGATAAGCTGGATGAGGTCAGCACCCGCTGCAAATTTCTCCATCGCATCGTCTGGTGTGAAGATACCGCCCGTGCCGATGATAGTGAATCGCTTACCGTACTTTTCTCGCGTCTTTTTGATGAGCTCATTGGACAGTTTGAATGTGGGCGCGCCGGAGAGTCCGCCGCGGAATTTTTTTGGTGCGTCCTCGGGATAGGTTAGGTCACCATAGTTCTTGTTCAAGTTGCCAATGATGACTCCCTGGAGGTTGTTTGTATCAGCGATATCGAGCATTGCGACAAATTGCTCCCACGGCACATTGATCGGCATCTTTAGGTATACCGGCTTTTTGCAGGGAATCTCTCGCAGTCGTGGCAGCAAGCGTGCAAGAAGTGCCGGGTCAGTAAACGTCTCGCCGCTGAAAGAATTAGGGCAAGAAATATTAATGGTGTAGTAGTCGCCGATGCCTGTGGCATTGAGTTTTGTAAATGAATCGACATAGTCATCGATGCCAGCCTCCGCATCGGTACATGCAGCCTCTTCATTCGTTCGTGCTATTGAAACGCCGAGCACAAAGCCTGGTATGCGCGGTGTGTGGGTAAGTTTGGCGATAAGTGCATCGACACCATGATTGCGCAGGCCCTTGTAGACGACGAGACTTTTGTTGCGTATAAGCCGTGTCATACGCGGAAGCGAATTTCCCTCGCAGTGATGCGCGGTAATCGAGCCTATCTCTTCCCCACCGAAAGAAAGTGATGGCAGTATGCGCGTCAGACGACCATCTGCATCGAAACCGGCCGAAAGGAGGATGGGCGTGCGATAGGTCAATCCATCGACTGTTTTGCTGATGTCTCGTCCGCGATAATTATAGAAAAGTCCGAAGAGTCTACGTGATGGAGCGAAGCGTCCAGCCGTCTCGCCAGCTGCCATAAAGAGGTCATGCACGGTATCAGGGCTCATTCTGAAAAGGATTGGCTTGAGGGCGTGTTGATAGAGGAAATCCATGTGAGTATTTAAAATTAATGAGGATTGCAGAGGCAGTAATAATTGTTGCTCGATTGACTGCACCAGTTTGTCCCTGCAGCAAAGGGCCGACACGTACCAATATCTCCCGTCGTAGAGAGTGGTTCTCCCTGGAGATTTGTAACCAATAGAGCGCCAGTTGTATTACCGGAGCCATAATCATAGTAGCAAATCCCAGAAGCAATCTGGGAAATAAATCCGCCGGACACAAGTGGACCGAGCGATGCTCCCGTGCAGTCACCGATGCCTGGTGTCAGGTTGATTGGCATTGTGCCATTGGCTATGAAATATGACTGCAGTGCGGTCTGCAGTGAATGCATGTTCACCTTAGTCTGAGCATCCTTAGATGAAAGGCGCGCAGTCGAAAGCGAAGCGAGTACTATAGCAGATAGTATTCCAATAATCGCAATGACGACCAGGAGTTCGATAAGAGTAAATCCTTTTTTCATCATCGGTCAGTTACTGACGCAATAATTATGCGTCCCTGCCCCGCCATAATAATTATAGTTAGTGAAATAACACTTGCTCAGTGTCGCTATATCATCTGCAGTTGGATTTTCAATAGTAGCCCAGATTGTATAGCGTGTTGCATTGGCAGTTAGCATATATGCATTCGCTCCCGTGATGGCTCCTGAGGGCTCGATTATCTCTTTTGCCGTAAGGCCATTATCAGCAAGGCCTTTACCGACCGATCCAGTACCATAATTATAGTTGTACCATCCGATTCCGCCGGATCCGTACGCCGAACCAGCGCAATTCAGCTTCACGACATACGTTCCGCAAATGCTGTAATACATCTCAAGTGCGGTTTGTATTGAGTGCAGGTCATTCTTCCGAGCTGCGTCACGTGCCTTTGAACGCGTCGTAGTGAGACTGGCAAGTACGACAGCAGAGAGGATACCGATAATCGCGATAACGACAAGGAGTTCGATAAGGGTGAATCCTTTTCTCATGACAAGTATAGGTGAGTACAGTATATAACAATAGAAACTACCTTCTCTGCCCTATTCATAATTGCGGATGAAAATGGAAAAACCCCTTACGGGGTATTCCATTTGTGCGCCTCCTACGACTCCATTGGAACCAAATCATCCTTGAGATTAAAGAATGGGCTGAGCTTGGTGTCCTGCTGGGTCATACCGGGTAGTTTCAGTTTATTAGTATATTAGGATGCTGAAGCTACAAACCGCAGGAAGTCTGTCCACTGGCGAGAGGAGATGATATCTCAGTCAAAGCACCAGTTGATGCGGCACATTCGTAGCTAGTCGTTGTTCGAAGAGGAGCAGACGCCGCCCATGCAGTCTTATTGTCATTACAGACATAGGAAGTGGTGTTCTTATCAGCCGTACCCGCGCTCGAAGCAGTGGCGAGCGCGGAAAGTGCCTCGGGGCTATTGCAATATCCTAAGTAGCTCCCATTACCAGCACCGCCATAATACAGTTCGGCCTGAACCTGAACCGTCGATAGCTCTGATTTCACCATCGCATCACTTCCTTTCTGACGTGCAACATTAAGACTTGCTAGAACAACTGAAGAAAGTATTCCGACAACAGGGATTGCTAATACCATAAGCACAGCAAGTACCACCCAAACAGTTTTCGATTTACTCGGGTCCTTTTCAATCACAACTGTGTCAGCAATCTTGTCGTGAAGCCCCTGCTTCTTTTGTGTCCATGCGACCATAAAGTAGCCGATACCAAGGATGATTGCTGAAAGAATCTTACTGATTTCTCGCAGTAATGCCCGACCAAACCCGATTCTTTCTCCACTGGTTCGTTCTACGCGCAAACCAACTGCCATCTTCCCAAGAGTTGCTTGATATGCAGTTATCATTAGAGCGCCATAGAACCAAGCGATGATAACCGAGACGATTTTTCCCAGAATTCCACTACCTAGAACTAAACCATTAATGACTTGTAGAACGGCCAAAACAATTCCGTCAACCATAAGAGCAGCAGCTCGTACCCAGAACCCCGCATACTTGACTGTCTGAGGAACACTTATCGGCACCTGTGGAGCCATTTGCACACCTTGTGTATGAGCTGGAGACGGTATGTGCGAAACATACGAGGGTACACTGGGAGTGCCCCCCTCCATGGGAACACCAAGTGATTCTAAAGTTGAGTTCACCTCTTGTATGGGCCAGCCTATGGCGAGAAGCGCTTTAGCTATTTCGGTGCGACCAATTCCTTTTCCGATCTGGTCACGGACATACGCTACAAGTTGTTCATTTGGCATGGCTTAGTGTGTTGCCGATATTTATAATTAATAAGATAACAGTACCTCATCTACCCTCCCCATCAATCTATTAGGGGTGGACAAAGAATTTGGAACCCCACAACTAGGGCGTATCTTCGAGCTAAACCGAACATTTGCGACCACTGGGTCGCTCAAGGTGCGCCGGGAAGGATTCGAACCTTCGTAGGGCTATGCCCGACAGGTTTACAGCCTGTTGCGATTGACCACTCCGCCACCGACGCAATATGGTTACTATAGCGGATTCGGCGGTTATTTCAAAACGAGAATGAGGACATTCTGTTTACCCTTTCGTATGAGCGCGTAACCGCTAGAAAGATCTCCCTGGTAGAGTTTCTGGTCTGGGTCTTGTATAGGAAGGCCTGAAAGAGTGATGCCCTTCCCGTCGATAAGCCGCCGCGCATCGCTTTTCGAGGATGCGAGGCCGCCGGTGACGAGTACTTCAGAAAGCGACACACCTTCTACAAGGTCGAACCTTGTAAGAGTGACTGTAGGAGCTTCAGCAAGCGCAACTTGGCGAGCTTCGCGCGAAAGTTCATGAAAAGGAGTATCACCGAAGAGTGCATCAGTTGCAGCGGCGACCTGTGCCGTTGCGGCTGGGCCATGCACTATCTCGGTCACGAGTCGTGCTAGCGTTTCCTGAGCTTGTCGTTCTCCAGGATTGCGATGATGGAGTTCCATGAGTGCGCCAATTTCCGCAAGCGGTAGGAATGTATACACCTTGAGATAGGTTTCTATCTCAGCATCTGGGAGATTTATCCAGAACTGATAGAACTGGAGTGGCGAGGTCTTCTTCGGGTCAAGCCACACAGCGTTTCCTTCGCTCTTGCCGAACTTCTTTCCTGCAGCATCGGTCACGAGCGGCATACCGATGGCGTAAACCTGCTTGCCCAAACGCTTACGGATAAGGTCGACACCGGAAAGGATATTCGTCCATTGGTCAGAGCCGCCAATCTGCAGATCAACGCCATATTTCTCATTCAAGGTGAGGTAATCAAATCCTTGAAGGAGCGCATAGGTAAACTCAGTGTAGGAAATACTTTCGTCAGGCGTCTCGAGGCGGCGTTTGATGACTTCGCGTTTAATCAAATCATTCACGGTGAAATGCTTCCCGATATCACGGAGGAATGGCACGAGCTTCACACTCATGAGCCAATCCGCATTATCGACCATCTTGAACGAGCTTCGACCCAAAATATTTTTCAGCTGTGATTTAAGCGCGCTTGTATTTGCGGCAACAGCTTTTTCATCGAGCATGGGCCGCTCTCCTTTCTCCTTTGGGTCGCCAATCATGCCGGTGCCGCCGCCCACGAGGAACACGAGTTTATTCCCTGCGTCACCAAGGCGCTTCATAAAAAGTATCCAGGCCAAATGCCCGACATGGAGTGAATCGGCCGTCGGATCGACGCCGACATAGACAGTCCGAGGCTTATCAAATATCCTTTCCGGCTCAGCGGAAGAATGCTCGATAAGACCGCGTGCTTTCAGTTCATCAGCTAAGCTCATTCGCGGATTATATCACTACCGGGCGAGGAAAAAGAGGCCGACTGCAGGCGCGACGAACCACCAGAAGAAGAACTCCTTCGGTGCGAAGAGTGCGTCAAGCGCAGGAGTGAAGTGATAGACAGAAGAGATTGGGAACACTTGATATGCGAGCGCGATGAGAAATGCAGATGCCAAGAATGACAAAACAAGGAGTCCAATAGTTCCCACATAGAGGAAATCAGATACCACGACGCGGCGAAGCACTATGTAGAATGCGAATCCAAGTGCCGCATACAGAGCGACATGTGCAATGAGAGCGGTGAGGGCCGGTGCTTGCGGCAAATACTTTTCATATGGAAATGCCTGATAGACGGCGTACGCGCCATAGTACGAGAGCACAATGCCGACGAATGGACCCCGCCCCACATACCATGCGAAAAGGAAGAAAAACGCAGTCAGGACAAGAATGATGAGGAAACTACTCCCCAGATTCCATGCAGTGAGTGCGGTATGGGTCGCAAGCGTATTCACTTGTGCGATGCCATCGGTAGCAGTCATGTGCGAATAGTATACCTCACACTCCCCCGCTCTGTTGCCAAAGGCTTTCGTAGAGGACTTCCATCGTATGGTGAATATCTTTGTCCTCAATCAATATCCCGACTGGGTGCTTCGTCTTCAGCGAAATGATGGCCACTTTATTGCCATAAATAAAATTGGAGTTATTAATCGTAATTGAATCAGGCAAGAACTGTGTTATCCGGAGTTCTTCTGCATCTTTTTGCTTAAGTGCCACAGACATTTTCGTTTGCGGAGTAAGCAGTCGGACGTGCATGTTCTGCTGAATGCGCTTTTCTATGAAATCTTCCATGAAGGATTTGCCGAGGAGGGCAATCATCTCATCCCACAGTTCTATCGAGAACAAACGATGTTTCGTCTCAAGAATATCGTTCATAATCTGTCGAATCTCTTCCGCGCCACTATAGGTGCGTACGGTTGGTTTCGCGCCGATATCTTGCTGAAGTGATTTGAGTTCGGGAAGAACGGTCTTGAGCGCCGCTTCTTGCTCTCTCATGCGTATAAGCAATCTTTCAGGATTTGCCGCAGTCCATATCTTCCTTCTTCGCAGGAGATAGGCATCGAGCAATCCTTTTCGATGCAATGAATTGATAGTGAGATTGACGGTCGTGCGCGGTATCCGCGCTTTTTCGGCGATGTCAGTCGCGGTGCTCCCTCCAAGCTCGAGAGCAGCGAGGTACACCTTCACTTCGTGAGGAGAATATCCCAATTGCTCTATCGCAGATCGGATATGCATTGTAGTGCCGCTTCATTATACTACGAAAACAGGAAAAATGATGACCGAAGCGTCGTCGTTTCAATCCCATAGGGGAGTGAGAAATACAGGGTTTCTTGATGCAGCTTGCAAAAGGGCTGCATTTTTATTGATTTTCTATAAGGGAAAGCAAAAATGGTAAGTGATGAACCCTTCGGAAATTCTCACCACCGCATATACGCAGTATATGAAAGAGCTTAAGGCGAGCGCTTTCTACAAAGTGCATGATACTGCGCTTAGTGAGGACCTCGTGCAAGACACTTTTATGAAAACGTGGACGTACTTAGTCAAAGGGGGGAAGATAAATATGATGCGCGCATTCCTCTATCATGTGCTCAATAACCTTGTCATCGATGAATATCGAAAGCAGAAGAATAAGATGGTGTCGCTCGACGATATTGCTGAGAAGGGATATGAACCGGGCGAGGATGAGTCTCAGCGCCTCTACGACTTCTTGGACGGAGAAAAGGCCCTTTCTTCGATTAAGCGCATTCCTCCGAAATATCAACGGGTAATGCGTATGCGCTATGCGCAGGGTCTGTCACTCAAAGAGATGTCGATTATTTCCGGGCAATCGAAGAACACTATCTCAGTCCAAGCGTACCGGGGGCTTGTCAGTCTTCGACAATTGCACAGCGTTTAGAGCCCTTCGGATTTATCTGCCATTTCCTACAATATAATTAAGGGAACTATTATCCCATCCGCCGAAACTAGATGGGCAACTATTCGAACTAGAAGTTCTATCTTCAAGGCGAGTTGCCAAGATGTAATTCGTATTTACCCCTATGGTATGCGTATACCCGCAATTCCCATTAGGCTTGTACTGGGCACAGTAATAGTAACCGTACTGCGCAGCGGTATTTATCGGGTCATACGGCATTTGACTGATATAGGCAGAAGATAAGAGCGTCGGCCATGCCGCAACGTAAGTTCCGATGGAAGCTGCGCCGCAAACAGGAGGGTACTGGTTATAGGTGTTGAAATAAATTTCCAAGGCTGTTTGCAATGAGTGAATATCCGCAACTCTTTTCGCATCTCGAGCTTTTGCTCTAGCAACATTTAGACTAGCCAATACAACGCTCGAAAGTATGCCAATAATCGCTATGACAACGAGAAGTTCAATCAGGGTAAATCCACGCGTATTTTTATGGGGAATCTGCATAATTATCTGCCTGAAGGATTAGTAGTCATAAACTGATTCATTTGTTCTACAGCAGTAGCTGTGGGCTTTTGTTGAGTGACCCCACTGTTGGAAAACAAAAATACTGAAGCAATAATTCCAACTATTGCGAACGCCAGTGACACATATTCCGCTTGAGTATCGGACGAAACGACTCTCGTCGCGAGAACGAGCCGGATAAAAATCGGTTTTTTATTGACAGACGGAGCTAATGGGTACTGTTCTTTCTCAAGTGGAATATCAACCATTACGATAAGTATACAACTCTAGAGACCTTCGGATTTCAAGTCCTCAACAACTTTTTTGACAGCTGAGGAGAGCTTGTGCGGAAGAGCGACTTCAAGCCGGATGATGAGGTCGCCACGGCGAGCGCCGTCAGCTGGAATGCCTTTGCCTGCGACTCGCAAATGCTCCTCGGCCTTCTTCATCGGTGGGATTTTCACTTCAAGAACCTTCCCTTCTAGGGTCTCAATAGTTACCGTGGTGCCGAGCAGAGCGTCGGTCATCTTCACCGGGAGATCCATGAGAAGGTTTGAGCCATCACGGCGGAAGGTCGCATGAGGCTTCACGTGTATTTTGACATAGAGGTCGCCCGCAATACCGGTCTTCACTGCTTCGCCCTGTTGCGGCATGCGAATCATCTCGCCATTGTCGATACCAGCTGGAATAGTAATCTTCATTTCTACTTCCCGGCGCTTCACCCCATGACCCCTGCACTCAGAGCACTTCTCTTTAGGTATTTTGCCTACACCATCGCAAGCGACACAAGGACGCACTGAGGTGAATTGTCCGAGAATGGAATTGCGCGTTTCGTGCACTTGCCCAGCGCCGTTGCAGACTTTGCAGGTCTCAAGCTCGGTGCCGGGCTTCGAGCCGTTGCCGTGGCAGATATCGCAGGTCGTGACCTTAGCGATAAGTACTGTGCGCGTCGTGCCGAATATAGCGTCCTTGAATGGGACTTCGAGGTCGATAGAAATATCGCGTCCGCGAGGCATGCGTCCCTGGCTGCCACCGCGCGACCCTCCGAAGATATCCCCGAAGATATCCCCGAAATCGAAATCGACGCCTCCGTTTCCGAATCCTTGCTGGAATCCGTTGAAGTCGAATCCGCCAAAGCCCTGGCTGCCGCCCCGAGGCGCACCACCTGGGAATGATTGGCCGTACGCATCGTATTCGCG
>DIZH01000020.1:13592-53810 GCA_002429325.1 Patescibacteria group bacterium UBA6033
TCGTCCTGCGTCGCTTTCTTATCTACCCCGAGTACGTTGTAATAGTCTTTTGCCATAGTTTCTCTCAGTATACGCTTCTCGCTTTTTGTATGCAAAATCAAAAGCCCGCGGTGCGAGCTTTTGATGGCTCGTCACCGCGGGCGCCACATGGTGATTATCAGGCCTATGCGACAGAGACGTTACCCTGTCGATGCACCCGACCATGATAATCAGAAGAACCGTCATCAGGATTGTAGCTCTTATCATCCTAGTCTCCTTTCAAGACAAGTTGGCAAGTTGGTGGGAAAACCTGACTGGCTCGTTTATATACTTATATCTGCGTTATGTCAAGCCCCGCGATGCTTCGCATCGCGGGGCTTGGTTACTACTTCCCTTCTTGGATTATTCTTTCTCCTTGAACTCGGCGTCGGTTGCGCCTGCGGCCGCATCTGGCGGTGTCTGATCATGGCCAGCCGCCGGCGGTGTTTGAGCCTCCTGCTGCTTCATCATGGCTTCCCCGATTTTCGAAAGCGTTGTTGAAAGTGCATCAGTCGCCGACTTGATAGTGCCGGCATCTTCGCTTTCGCGAGCGACCTTGAGCGCGTCAATCTTGTCCTGCACTTCTTTTACGACATCAGCGCCAGCTCCGCCAGCTGGCGGATTCGCCGTTCCATATTCCTTGATAGCTTTCTCAGCAGCATAGACTGTTTGGTCAGCGGTATTGCGCGCTTCGGTAAGCCCTTTACGCTTCTCGTCGTCAGCGGCATGTGCTTCGGCGTCAGCAGTCATCTTCTCAATATCAGCTTTCGAGAGGCCAGTCGAGCCTTCAATGCGAATGCTTTGCTCTTTGCCCGTCGTCTTTTCTTTCGCTTTGACTGTAAGGATACCTGAGGCGTCCACATCGAAAGTTACTTCCACTTGCGGCATACCGCGCGGCGCCGGTGGAATACCGTCGAGCATGAACTTGCCGAGCGATTTATTGTCCGCGCTCATAGCGCGCTCGCCCTGAGTGATATGAATTTCTACCGATGCCTGATTATCAGCGGCCGTCGAGAACGTCTGTGAGCGACTCGTCGGAATAGCGGTATTGCGCTCGACGAGCTTCGTTGCGACACCACCCATGGTCTCGATGGCGAGTGAGAGTGGGATGACGTCAACGAGCAGAATGTCGTGCACATCGCCCTGTAGGATGCCTGCCTGAATGGCAGCACCGACAGCGACTACTTCGTCGGGATTCACCGTCATGTTCGGCTTCTTGCCGAAGAACTGCTCCACAGCTGCCTGAATAGCAGGCATGCGCGTCTGGCCGCCCACGAGGATGACCTCGTTGATATCGCCCACTTTGAATGGTGAGGCTTCCATTGCGCGCTTGGTGATGCCCATAGCGCGTTCAATGAATTCGCCTGAAAGCTCTTCGAGCTTCGCGCGCGTCATTTTGATGAGGAGATGGCGCGGACCGGACGCGTCCGACGTGAGGAATGGGATGTTAATTTCCGTCTCCATGGCACTTGAGAGTTCAATCTTCGCTTTTTCAGCAGCCTCATCGAGGCGTTGTCGTGCAAGTGCGTCGGAGCGTACATCAATGCCGCTTTCTTTTTTAAACTCATCAGCGAGCCAGTTAATAATCTTCTGGTCGATATCTTTACCGCCGAGGTGTGCGTCACCATCGGTACTCTTCACTTCGATGACATCGCCACCTACTTCGAGAACAGAAATATCGAACGTACCGCCGCCGAAGTCGAAGACCGCGATCTTTTCATCCTTCTTTTTGTTAAATCCGTATGCAAGCGCGGCCGCCGTCGGCTCGTTGATGATGCGGAGCACTTCAAGTCCCGCTATCTGTCCTGCGGCCTTGGTCGCGCTACGCTGGTCATCGTTGAAATATGCCGGCACGGTGATGACTGCCTGAGTAATCTTCTCACCGAGCTTTGCCTCGGCATCGGCTTTCAACTTGCCAAGTATCATCGCCGAGATCTCCTCTGGGCGATACCACTTGTCGGTCATTTTTACCTCGATACCTCCATTGTCGGCTTTATGCATTTCGAAAGGCACTACTGCCTTGTCCTTCTGCACTTCCGGCTCATCAAAGGTATGGCCGATGAAGCGCTTGATCTGAAAAATAGTGTTGAGAGGATTGGTAACGGACTGGCGCTTCGCGAGTGTACCCACGATGCGCTCTCCCGTCTTCCCTACGGCAACGATAGACGGCGTGGTGCGTGCACCCTCCGCATTCTCAAGAATGCGCGGCTCGCCTCCCTCGACAATTGCCATCGCGGAGTTCGTAGTACCCAAGTCGATTCCAAGAATTTTTGCCATATATTTTTATAAAGTTAGGATTTAATTGTACGGAAGAATTACTGTTGCCGCAAGCTGAGCTGGTAATTTCAAAAACTGGTAGTAAAGACTCGGCCGAAGTAGCCCGGAACGCGACCGGTTTTTGAAATTACCAGCCCAACAGTCTCTTCGTTAGGCGAAATGTGCGACGCGAACTTTTGCCGGACGGATGACGACGTCGCCTATCTTCCACCCCTTCTCTAGTACGGCTGTGATAGTGTCATCTGTTTCAGCTCTATCCGTCGGGTCTTGTCCGAGGGCTTCGTGAAAGTTGGGATTAAATTGTTCGCCAACTTTCCCGATTTCTTCCAGTCCAAGCGATGTAAACGCATTCTCAAGCTGACGTGCGATGGCGAGAAATCCTTCAGGTATCTCCCCATGCTCCTTCGAGCGCTCAAGAGCATCGAAGGCAGGGAGAAGCGCCTCAACAGCCTTTACCATACCTCCAACTTTTGCGGTCTTGGTCTCGGTTTCAAATCGCTTCAGCAAGTTTACATAATCGGCTTTGGCTCTCTGCCAGCCGTCCATATACTCTTGTTTTTCCTTGCGACAGACGCTCAACTCTTCGCGCAGCTTCGCGAGCTTCACTTCGGGCTCGGCCCCGTCCATTTCACCCTCCTCGTGTTCGGGTTCAATCGTCACATCTTCCGTGTCTATATCGTCGCCTTTCCATTCTGCCATATACCTCCACTATGCCCGAAATTGTCTGCTGAGTCAAAATAAAAGTTTATCGCGGAGCCCCTTTCGGAGTTCCGCGATATCAGTTGCGTCAGATGACCTACAGCAGCCTGAGTCGTTTGGCCGTAGCCTCGAGGGCTACTCGCAGGAGCTCCTCTTCACTGAGAAGGACTTGCTGTTGTTTGTCTTGGTCTTTTTCGCGATCAATCATGGTCGCGATTTCCTCGTAGTTCTGCATCAGATCAAGCAGACGGTTCTTCCACCCCGCTGAGTACTCATCCCCAGCGTAGCCAGTGACAACACACTCGTCGGAGAAAGAGGTTTGCCACTCGAATTGCAGTACGGTACGTGTACCCGCCGGTCGGTAACTTTCCGTCACGACCACCTCGTTGCCGCCGTATATCGTCTTTCCCATATCGGTACGGAATGAGAAGTTGGCGAAATCCTTCAGCTCGCGGATGATGCGGGTGTGCGCCGAGTGTTCCGAGTAACGCACCGATACCCCGCGTTTATTGGCAATCATTTCCGCGAATTCAACCACCTTCTTCAGGAAGGCCATACGTTCTGCAACCTGGGCTTGTAACGTGCAAATGTCAGCGGGCATGTTCTGCTCCTTGAAGTCAGGTTTCCACTGCGATTTCTCGCAGTGGCTGGGGGAATCCCCGAGGCTCATTCGCGCTTGGCGCGGCAGGCGGCGCATTGACAGCGTTGCTGATAGTAGTGCCGGGTGGCATCACTTTCGCCTGGGCGGTCACCCTGCTGGGGACGAATGTTGGGGACGATGCAACGTGTGTTGAGGCCACTTTCAGACCTCTCTCGTGCATCGTATTCGCCCGCGCTCTCGCCGTACTCTCTTCGTATAGCCATATATCCGACTCCTTCGAACTTGGGTTATGCCCCGCACTGCGGCAGGACTGGAGTACGACAGTACATCCGCTGTGGTTTTACCTCTTTCTGACTCCTAAGTCAATTCAAGTCTACAAAAACGAAGCCCCGACGGATCGGGGCTTGGCGGAAAGGGCGAAGGGCTAGTAGTACCAGCGACGATACACGGACATCGCAATCAGTAGTGCCGACTCGACGACCACGAGGACGCCGATGACTGATTCGAGATACCACCTCACGACGTGAGGATCGCCCATCATGGTTATGGGTATGGAGGCGGCCGGCAACAAGATGATGATGAACAGGATCCAGCAAAACCAGTCCCATCTGCCGACTGCCAGGGTAAATCCCAGTAGGGCCGCGATGAAGAGACCCAGGAGCCAAAAAGCCGTGCATACAAGCGGGATGACCACGCTGTCGAAGAACTGAGTGAACTCCATGGTTTTCTCCCACGGCCGCACGACATAGTGCGATAAAGTCAATACTATCGTGATTGATGTAAATAAGCAACTTGGAAGCTTCGCCTCCAAGTTGCTTGCCACGTTTGTTTGTAAAAGAAAAAGCGGAGGGTAGTGGACCCTCACGCCTCTTCGATAGTCTTCGTCGAGCACTTTCTTTTGAAAAACCTTGTGCTATTGCGGTTCCAGACGCTGTGTCAGCAACCGAGAAAAGAAATTGCCGTTCTGCTGGCTCGCTTGTTGTTGCGCACGTTGCTCCTTCAGCACGGCGCTCGCACAATACGAGTGATGCGGCTTGTCGCCCAGCATCTCGACGTTCATCTTCTCCGAGAATTCTCCGTTGCACTTACCACAAAGTAGTAGCTTCATGCGAAGCTCCTTTCTGGATGTGACCATCCATGTGAACTGTAGCACCAAAAGCAACACCCGCCGGAGGCGGGTGTTCTTAACTTATTAGCGCTTGGACCACTGTTTGGCTTGCTTGTCCCTCACCAGAAATGGCATAGCGGCTATTCACCTTCCGGTGGCCGCACAGGCAGGATGCCATTTCTGGTGTTTGGACTACGAAAAGCTGACGTAAAAAGAACAACTCTCGAAATCGAGAGTTGTTCTTGGAAACCTAACGCTTGCTCCACTGCTTGGCTTTTCTTGCTTTCACCAATCCTGGCTTCTTGCGCTCTTTGGCACGAGGATCGCGCTTCATGAGGCCTGCAGCCTTGAGTACGGTGCGCGTCTTCGGCTCTGCCTTCGTGATGGCGCGGCTGATAGCGTGACGGAGTGCGTCTGCCTGGCCAGCGATGCCGCCACCCTCGACGTGCGCAACGACTGCGTAATTCTCGGCGCTCTCGGCGATAACGAGTGCCTCTTCTGCGACTTTCGTGCGCAAGTCAGTTTTGAAATATTCTTTTGCGGTCTTGCCGTTGACCATGACGCTCGACTTCGCGGCTTTCGACATGCGAACTGAAGCGATAGCAGTCTTTCGGCGTCCGACAGCGGTGATGTAGGTAGTTGATGCCATATATTATGCCTTTACGATGAGATTCTTCATGCGCGGTGCGCGAAGACGATTGCGAGGAATCATGCCGTCGACTGTTTTCTTCACGACCTCTTCAATACCCTTCTTCGTGATCATTTCTTCCATGGTCATCTCGCGAAGGCCGTCTGGATAGCCGGTGTAGCGCGTGTAGATCTTCCCTTTCGTGCGAGTGCTCGGAAGGTGCATCTTGCTTGCGTTCTCGACGATGACCGTCATAGGAAGTGCCATGTTCTTGGTGAAGTGGACTGAGCGCTTGCCGAGGAGCGCGTGCGCAGCCTCGCTCGCGACGCGACCAAGCGTGCGATCGGTTGCATCGATCGTGTGGGTGACTGCTTCAGGTTTAATAATGCGGGTTGCCATAAGAATATGAATACTAGACAAAAGCGATATACGCAAGTTTGCGGGCATCGTTGTTGCCGCGCATCGTGCGCTTCACGATGCGAGTGTAGCCGCCCTTGCGATCTGCATAGCGTGGGCCGATAGATTCGAAGAGCTTCTTCACTGCTTCGTCGTCGCCGAGGCGTGCCTTGACCAGACGTCGGCTCGCGAGCGTGCCGGTCTTCGCATGAGTCACCATACGCTCGATGAGCGGGCGGAGAGCTTTCGCTTTCGCTTCAGTAGTCGAGATGCGCTCTTCAAGGACGAGCGAACGAGCAAGCGACTTCATGAGTGCTTTGCGTGGGCCAGCCTTGCGACCGAATGTTTGTGCTTTTTTAGTAAATGCCATAGTAGTTATTCGCTCTTGAGCGTAAGTCCGAGGTTCGCGAGGGCGCCGGAGATTTCCTCAATCGCCTTCTCGCCAATACCATCGATCTCTTTCAAAGCGCTTGCAGTCTTGCGAGCAAGTCCTGCCGCGCTCTTGATACCTGCCTCTTCGAGAGCTCCGGTGATGCGTGCTGAGAGTTCGAGGTCAACGATCTTTATCTTGGTGGCATCAATAGAACTTTCTTCCTTTGCAGATGTCGAGCCATTCTCGCTTACGATTGGTGCACTCTCCTCCTGGAAACCGATAATCGACTTGAGCTGATGAATCATCATCTCAATAGATTGCTCGAGCGCTTCGCGAGGGCTTACCGTACCATTGGTCTCGATGAGAATGCGCAGGCGGTTGAAATCGGTGCGGTCGCCGACGCGCATGTTCTCTACCTCGTAATTCACGCGACGGATAGGGGTGAACGTCGCATCGAGCGCGATGACGCCGATATCGACTTTGTCTTTCGTGAGGACCTCGCGGGGAACGTAACCGAGACCGCGTTCGATGGTCGCCTCAATCTCAAGTGATGCTTTGCCTGAAAGGTCTGCAATGTGCTGGTCAGGATTCTTAATCTCAACTTGGCTCGGAAGATTGAAATTCTTCGCGGTGACTTCGCCCGTTCCCTTTGCAGAAAGCGAAATAGTCTGTGGCTCATCGCCATGCAGCACGAAGTGTACGCGCTTGAGGTTCAAGAGGATTTCCATGACCGTCTCGCGAGAGCCATCGATGGTCGCGAACTCGTGCGGCACGCCGTCGATCTTGACCTGAGTAATAGCAGCGCCCGGAAGCGATGAAAGGATGATACGGCGCAGCGAATTGCCGAGCGTGTGGCCGTAGCCCGGATAGAGCGAGTCTATTTCGTAAACACCCTGAATACCTTCTTCAGAAACGATACGGGGCTTACTAGGAAGTGTGATGTGGTATTCCATAACGCAATCGTAATTACCAGTGAATAAATTATCTCGTGTAGAACGAGAGCACCATGACGAGGTCACCCGCGGCATCAGCCGAAGCTGTGGTTGGGCGTTCGACAACGCTCCCTTCCATCGACTTCGGATTCCACGAGAGCCACGATGGCAAGGTGCGCTCCATAAAACGCTCATTGAATCCGACGAATGAACCATGCTCTTTCGAACCTTCGCGGACGCTGATACGGTCGCCGACCGTAAGCGCGTACGAAGGAACGCGAGTCTTCTTTCCTGCTACCTGAACATGGCCATGGGCCACCATTTGGCGAGCCGCGCGTCGCGTCGAGGCGAGGCCAAGACGCCAGATGACGTTATCGAGACGGAGCTCAAGGAGCTCATGGAGTCGGTCCTTCGGCTGCACAGCGTGCGACTCAAGTGCCTTGTTCACGTAGTTGCGGAACTGGCGTTCCGGCAGACCATAGGTGACGCGCACTTTCTGCTTCTCAAGCATCTGCTTGCCGTACTCGCTTTGGCGACCGCGACCATGGCGCTTATTCTTTGCAGTGCGCTCAGCAGAAATAGCAAACTTTTGCGTTTGCGCTTTCTCAAAGACGGTTGCGCCGAGGCGCTTTGCTGTTTTGTATCGTGGGGGAGTAATCATAATGAAAGATTAGATGCGTCGCGGCTTAGGCGGACGTGGACCATTGTGTGGAACTGGTGTTGCATCCTTGATAGAGCGAATCTGGATGCCCTTGCCGCTGAATGCGCGAAGCACTGACTCGCGTCCGGCACCGACGCCACGGATAATGACCGAAGCTTCTTTCAGTCCGATCATGGTGCCCTTTTCACCGAGAAACTCACCTACCTTGGCGGCAGCGTATGGAGTCGACTTGCGAGCGCCAGAGAAGCCGAGTGCGCCAGCCGATGAGGAAACAATAGCGTTGCCCTTCTCATCCGTGATGATGGCTTTCGTGTTATTGAAGGTAGCCTCAATATGAAGCACACCCTTCTCGAGGTGACGCTTGGTGGCTTTCGACATGGCGCGCTCTTTGCGGCCTTGATCCATGCCCTTACCGCTCTTCTTGATGATTCGTTTCTTTCCCATAGTAATAAATGATTAGGTCTTTTCGAGGGTACGGCGGCCGGAGGTCATCGTCTTACGGACGTTTCCGCGGCGTGTACGCGAGTTCGTCGAGGTGCGCTGACCACGGACAGGAAGTCCGCGAGTATGGCGCTCTCCTCGGCTCGAACGAATGTCCTTCAATCGCTTGATGTTCTGCCCAATCTCGCGGCGAAGCTCTCCTTCGATGAGATACGCTTCAGAGAGCGAACGGATTTTCTGTTCCTCCTCACCAGTAAGTTCACTACCTTTCTTGGTAGGAGCGATGCCAGCTGCTTTCAAGATATCTTTCGCACGCGTTGGACCAATACCGAAAATAATCGGTAGCGAGTACGCAAGTTGTTTGTTATCGGGAATAGTAACGCCGGCAATACGCATAATATATGAAAAGTTATCCCTGACGCGCCTTCCGGCGTGGATTCTTCTTGTTAATACGATACAAGCGCCCGCCTCGACGTACGAGCTGGTCTCCTGGTTGCTGAACTCTGATCGAGGCACGAACTTTCATCGTAGATAATTTCTAAAGTTAAGTTAATCGACGTACAATCCTCGCGCGACCCCCGTAAGGGTCAAGCACCATATCCACCTGATCGCCGACCAGGACGCGAATACGGTGCAAACGCATTTTCCCCGCGAGATAAGCAAGCACCAGCTCGCCTTCTGTTCCCTCTTCCTTGGCAGGAATACGAACACGGAAAAGCGAGTTAGGCAACACCTCTTCGACGGTACCGGCCGTCGTTGTTTTGGTCTCTTCGCCTTCGCTCATTATCTTCCGCCGCTATACATAAGGTACCTGTGTAATGTAGCAGGTACTACTTAAACCGTCAAATAATGCCTAGGGAAAATAGTGAGACCCCGCTGAAATTGCATAGCGGGGCCCCATTAACCAGACCCTAAGGACTGGTTTACGCCAAATTACAGGCGTCGCGAACGAATGCCTCCAGGGCCCAAATCTCCTCGTCGCTGAACGCGGTACGCGCACTTCCACCGTCGGTATAGTCTTTCAGTGAATCTGCGAGAATCTGGCTTACTCGACGAATCACAGCTTGACTGTTCGAGACCCCGCACTCGGAGATATCGACTTTGTAGTGCCCATCTTCGATACCAACGCCCAACCCCGCATTCAACTTCGCGATCTGCTGTTCGACAAGGTCCTTCACCAAGTAGTTCGCCGAGCACCGGCTCGTGTGTCCCGGGCGCACGTAGAACACGGAGTACTCAGGAAGCGTGAGATCATCGTGATAGTGAAGCGGATCCAGCGCATCGCCAAAGCTCTCGATTGACTTCAGGTTCTCGCGGAGCGTCTGCAAACGTTCTTCACGGGTCTCCAGAAGTCCGTTCACACCCTCGAATACTTTTCGGAAAAATCCGAGCAAGCAGGCGTGGCGCATGAAGATCGCAATGGCCCGATTTTCCATGATTCGATCGTAGAGCTTCTCGACGCCATGAGTGTGCGGGCCCAAGAACTTGTCACGCCATGTCCAGATCATGCGATCGAGTGTCTCACCGTCCATCTTGGTAAAGCCCCACTTCCTAGCATTGTGGTCGTATTCCGCCATGAGCCAGTCACCATCGCGGCTCACTCCGAGCCACGCAGAGAAGACGCTGCTACGGCGCGGCAAGTCGAAAAGCACCAGCATTCGAGTCTTGCCGCTAGAGCTTTTCTTTTCCATCTGCACGTTCAGTAGGTCGCTCACTTGCTTGAAGAGCCACGGCACCATCGGTTCAAGCCGCCGCCGCAACCGTTCGAGAGCTGCTTCACGACTCTCCTCAGTCCGCGTGCGCGCGATGTACTGCGCAGATGCGAATGCCTGCAGCGTTTCTGCCACAGAAACATTCACCGGTTCACGATCTCGATAAACACTTTTGGGCGTACCCATGTTTATCTCCTTCTCTAAAGTTGATTAACGAAAAGAGCTAGACCTGCTTGACGAGGCGTACCTATATGCCAAGCACTGTGACGTTACCAAATATGAGGGGCTTTGTCGAAACTAGGGATTGGCGACGGTAACCGCGATAGTCGAGGGGTCTTCGGGGAAGGTTTGGCGCCAAAACGGCCTCAGAATGATGACAGCCCGCTTGACCTCAGGGTAGTTAGTGAGGGCGACTTCTGCAGCAGAACGAGTTTTGCCTGCCACAGCAGCTGCAATACGCGTAGGATCTACCACATATTCGAGGGAAGCTGTCCCGGCGAGAGTAAATGAGAATGAGGTCGCAGTAGCATCGGGAAGACCAGCCGAGACGAACGTAAGGTTGCTTGCAGGGAGTAGCGACACTGGTTCACCCTGATAGCCGAGTCCTGCTACGGATGTGGCAACCGATTTGGCGAGCGCAGTGTTTGGGAATACAACTGCAGTGATGGTTCCCTGCTCTTTCACATCAACCATACCTGTCGTAGGAGAGGCTGCAGGCGTAAGTTCCGTAAAGGTTGTCGTGGCAGCACCAGGCACGAGGATATACCCGGCAGGAATCTGGCTCTGGAGGCTTGCAGTGAGGTCCGGTGCGAGCGCTGTCATAAGCGCCTTTTGCGCTTGAGCTTCGTCAGCAGGATTTACCACTGGCATTGTTCCGGAAGCGCCTCCAGCTATAGCGACAGATGAACGCGCATAGACCTGTGAAGCAAGCGGTGTGCCGGCAAACCCTGGGATAGTGAAGGATGTCGGATCGACATTGTAGGAATCACCCGGTTTATCGGCATACACCGTTGCTTTAGCAGTCCCAGGCTTTGTGGCGGTTCCACCTGGGATACTGACGGCCTCATGGATGCGGAAGATAAGACCTGCGGTCGTCGCGAAACGTGTGTTCGCGACGAGTTTTTGTGCTTTTGCCTGAGTATTGTAGATAGTAATTGAACCTGAGGCAGACGTAGTAACTGTTTTTGTGCCACTGCTCTTCACGCTCTGGGACGCAATTTTCTGAGCGGTAATGATTTCGTACGGAAGATCACCACTACTCTGGTTTGCCGTAAAAGAACTCTGTACTGCGGCAGAGACAGTATTTGGCGTTATCTCAACCTTGGCGCTTGAGAAATAGTAAAGGGCACCGAGAGAAATGGCGATGACAATGAGTACGGCGAAAAGAGTCTTATAAGGGAAGGTTGGCCGATTGGAAACACGTTGACTAGTAAGAGGTTCTGATTCAGGCCGACGAGACGGCGGGACGATGTCATTAATGGTACGCATGGTCTCTAGTATACCACTCGATCAAACGTATCCATCAAGTCAGGTGGATACAAGAAAAAGTAATCAGAATTTTTCTTTTCGCTCTTTCGCGTGGGCGTAAAACAGAGCCATGAGGAGAAGCACGACATCGACGGGCTGTTCGGTGGATTGACGGACTGAGGTGCTCATATGCGTTTTCAAGACGGGGACAATCTTTGGCGGATTGTCCGAGAGCCACAGTGCTCCGAAGTTCACTGTATCGAGCGCTTTCTGCAACGAATTAATGTCTGATTCCCGTGCAAGCAGGAATATGGTCCGCGGAAGGGGAAATTGATTCGATAACTCGGCAAGTTCGTTTGTGATAGTTGTAGCCCATGCGTCTGCACCTGAACGTACCTTCGCTTGAATGAGACTGACGATAAGACCTCTCCGCACAAGCGAGATCGACGAAAGTTCTTCATTGGTTGCATCGAGTATGAGAGCATCGCGCTCGTGCGGGAATACTTCACGCATAGCTTGATAGCGAAGAGAATTCCCCGCTATCGGCAACACACTTGTTCTATGGAATAAATGCTCGAGCGTGGACACAATATTGGTTGCGATGCCACTCTCAATAAGGGATGTGAGTACGATTACCGAAGCGTGATTGGCTTTTTTCCCATAGGGTTCTTGTGTTCCATAGCCGTTGAGTATCGTACCGATAATACTTTCATCGACGAGCATTTTCTTCTCCTCCAATTCTTTATGTGTTTCTTTCAATCGCTTGCTCACCATGTTCTCTGTAAATATGAACGGTTCATTCTCTTCAAAATGCTCTGTATGCACTGTGGTTTCCTGCCAGGGAGCATCAATGGAGACAATGATCTTCTGCGCTGTTCCACTGCCAGTCGTACGTGCGAGAATCGGAGCTCCTTCGCGGATTAGTGTTTCGCCGAGCGTCTTCAGTGCACGCAACATCGCCCCTTCTTCAGGCTCGCCTTTATGAGCTTTAATCGGCTCGCTTTCTGTGTAGAGAAATGTGGGCAGTTCTCCTTCTGCATAGTGCACGTAGGCGCCAGCCACGGAGCTCGTACCAATATCAATAAGTACGACCGACTCCGTATTCTTGGGTGTGCGAGAGAAAATATCGAAAAACTTCATCCCGTTAGAAATAGGGCGCGGACGTACTGGATGCCGCCGCGGTGTCTATATGATTATTGTTTGTAAAATCGACCTTCACAGTAAGTAAGATACGCGTCCGCGATTTCTAACGGGACACGTTCCATTATTCTAACACTGCTTTGATACGACGAACGCCAGAAGATGATGCTTCTTCTTTACTGATTTTAAATGTGCCGATAAGTTCACTTGTATTTGAAACGTGGGGGCCGCCACAGAACTCTATTGAAAATGCATTATCGAGCGGCCCGACAGAATAGACACTCACCATGTCGGGATACGTTGCGCCGAACTCATGTTCTGCGCCGAGTTTCTCTGCTTCTTCCTTCGGCAGCGTCGTCCGCACGACGGGAAGCGCTTCAGCAATCTTCTCATTCACAATACGTTCCACATTCGCTATCTCTTCAGATGTCATTTTGCGGCCGAAAGAGAAATCAATACGCAGTCGTTCGCTTGTGATATTGCTTCCTCGCTGGTGCACATCGGGTCCAAGCACCATCTGAAGCGCCTTAAGCAGAATATGGTGAGTGGTGTGGTAGCGTACGGTCTGCTCAGCATGGTCGGCGAGGCCGCCAGCAAACTTCTGTGCTGCACCGGCACGCGAGAGAGCTTGATGCGCTTCCATCTTCTTCTGCACATCCTCCATATCAAGCGTGATACCGCGCTCTTTTGCAATTTCTTCAGTAAGTTCGACTGGGAATCCATAGGTTGTGAAGAGCATGAATGCATCGACATCCGTACCCATCTTCTCGAGTTCATGCATGCCGTGAGCCAGAGTCTTCCGGAACTGTTCTTCTTCTTTAGTAAGCTCCTCAACAATCTTTACTCGAGCACCACTCACAAATGGATACTTCTCCGCATACACCGAAACATAGGTGATTGCTATTTCCGGTAACAGAGACTCCTTAATACCGAGGCGGTCAATTTCTCGTATAGCTCGTCGAATCAGACGACGGAGGATATAACTCTGCTCACTGTTACCTGGACGGACACCCGAGGCAATCATAAATGTAGCTGCACGCACATGATCCAAAATGATTCTGAAAGATTTAGCCAGATTGTCCTCGGAGTAGGAATGTCCCGAGTGCTGTTCGACAATGACGCGCGCCGCATCGAATACATCGGTTTGATATAGGTCTGAGGTTTCAAGCGTTGTTGCCGTCAAACGTTCGAGACCACCACCGAAGTCCACATTCTTCTTCGGTAATTCGCTGAAGGTGCCATCTGCATTCTTCATAAATTGCATAAAGACCGAATTACCAATTTCCACGAAACGGCCGCAATCACAATTGGGATGGCAGTGCGCACCCCACTTCTGATCGTGTGGGGTACCGAAGTCGTAGAACATTTCAGAATCGGGACCACCTATTTCCCCTGCAGGCATTTTTGCGGGCGCACCTGCGCGACTCCACCAATTCTTATCGCCATAGGAAAAGATGCGACCGCCTTGCATACCCTTCTCATACCCCATCTCTTCGGTGCCTAAGCGCACGAGGTCGGCCTCGATATTCTTCCCCCTGAAGATTCCTTTCCAAAGATCAACAGCTTCAGTGTCGAGATCGACACCCACACTTGCGTCGCCATCAAACACCGTCACGTAGAGTTTCGCTGGATCGAATCCCAATCCTTCTTCTTTGCTCGTGAGGAATTCAAATATCCATGGCAACTGTTCCTGCTTGAAATAGTCTCCCAGCGACCAATTCCCAAGCATCTCGAAAAACGTGAGGTGGCGATTGTCGCCCACTTCCTCAATATCTCCAGTGCGTACTGAAAGTTGTGAATCGACGAGGCGATTACCCTCTGGATGCGGTTGGCCGAGGAGATAGGGTACCAAGGGCTGCATGCCGCTACTGGTGAAAAGCGTCGTTGGATCGTTCTCGGGAACGATAGGCGCAGACGGGATTACCGCGTGTCCGCGCTTAGCGAAAAACTCGATATACCGGCTGCGCACTTCGGCTACGGTCATGCAGAAAAAGATAGCACGAGACTGGACATTCATATACCCAGCACCAAAATATAGCCACCCCATATGTAGACGAAAGATAGTTTAGTGCAGCATTTTTGTATGATTTTGGTGCTGGGTATACTATAGGCCTATGCAAAAACAAAAAGGATGGGGTTTTGATACGCGAGATATAGATACGAAGGTGCGTCCGCAGGACGACTTCTTCCACTTCGCGAGCGGAGCGTGGATGAAGCGCCATCCGATACCCAAGACTGAAGCTCGCTGGGGTTCGTTCACGATGCTCCGCCACGCGACCGATACGCAACTACAGACGCTCCTGAAAAAAGTCATTGCAACAAAAAAAGTAAAATCGGGCACTGCTGAGCAGATGATACGCGACCTCTATCGTTCAGGCATGGACATAGAGCGCCGCCGCACGCTCGGTCTTACTCCTCTTCAACCGCTCATGAAACGAGTGGAAGCAATGCGAACGATTGATGATATAGGAACGACCATTGCTCATTTGGAGAGCGTCGGCTCTGGCGGTATTTGGGGTGTCGGCATTGATCAGGATATGAAGAACAGCGAGCGCTATATCCTCCACCTTGGGCAAGGAGGGCTCGGTATGCCTGACCGCGACTACTATTTGAAAGACGATGAGGAATCGAAGCGTGTTCGCGGTGCGTATGAAAAACATCTTGTACGATTGCTTGAGCTTGCAGGGCGCAAGCGTGAAGCTCGGCAGGACGCGGCGCTCGTGCTCGAGATGGAGACGGCAATCGCCAAAATATCGATGAAGAAGGAGGATTTGCGCGACGTTGATAAGACTTACCATAAGAAATCTCTGCCTGAGCTGCGCAAGCTCGCTCCAACTATCGACTGGGACGATTATTTCCGCGTTATTGGCGCAACACCAAAACAGGTCGTCGTCATGCAGCCTGCGTTCTTTACTGGCGCCAGCCGGCTGCTCCGCCAATATCCCGTCGAATCATGGAGGACATACCTGCGAACTCATCTCATTGGAGACTTCGCTTCTATTCTTACCCCCGAGCTCGAGAAGGAAAGTTTCGCATTCTATGCAACGGTGCTTACGGGTACGAAACACATGAAGCCATTATGGCGCCGCATCTTGCGGGTTGTGAACGGAGGACTGAGCGAGCTTCTCGGTGAGCTGTATGTGAACGAATACTTCCCTGCCGAAGCAAAAAAGAAAGTTGCGGTAGTGGTAGCTGATCTTTTCCGGGCGTATGAAGCTCGCATCAAAAATCTCGATTGGATGAGCGCTGCCACTAAGCAAAAAGCGATTAAGAAATTACATCAGATGCACCGCAAGCTCGGTTATCCCGACAAATGGAAGAGTTATAGAGGCCTCGTCATCACGGACGACGATTATGTCGGGAACGTACTGCGTGTCTCAGCATATGAACATAAGCGTGCGATGCATCGCCTTATGAAGCCAGTTGATCATGCAGAGTGGTTTATGAGTCCGCAGACCGTGAACGCCTACTGTAGCTTCGGCATGAACGATATCGTATTCCCCGCAGCTATTCTGCAGCACCCCTTCTTCGACGTATCAGCTGACGATGCATTCAATTACGGTGCTATTGGTTCGGTCATTGGCCACGAGATAACGCACGGCTTTGATGATCAGGGATGTAAATTTGACGGTAAAGGCAATAGAAAGACGTGGTGGACGAAAACCGATAGTGCTCGTTTCGCGGCGAAGGCAAAGTGCCTCGTCACAGAATTTAACGGCTATGAGGTTGCACCTGGCATGCACGTAAACGGGAAGCTCACGCTTGGCGAGAATATCGCTGACCTGGGTGGCATTTCAATAGCGTTCGATGCCTACCAGCTGCGCCTTGCAGAGAATGGGCGTGAGGATGTTGGTGGCTACACCCCTGAGCAGCGATTCTTCCTCGCCTATGCGACGACTGAACGCGAGCAGGAGCGGCCTGAGTATCGTAAGACAATGGTCATGACTGACCCTCATTCACCATCAAGATTTCGTGTGAATGGTCCTCTCTCCAATCTTCCCGAGTTTTATGAGGCGTTCGGTGTAAAAAAAGGAGATAAGCTCTACCGCGAACCGAAAGAGCGCGCGAAGATCTGGTAGTAGCGTGGCGGTTTCACCGCCACGCTACTAGAAAGTCACTTGGAGGCCTCGCCTCCAAGTGAAAATACTGCGAGCTGGTGCGCATGCGCTTCGGCATAGCGCTTCGTGAGTCGGTGTTCCGGTAGCCGCTCCTGAGCGACCTTCAGAGCTTCGCCATAGAACCAGAGGTGCTCACCATTTGGATGCTTCCACTTCGCTAGAAAGGCCTCGCCGCCCTGCTGATATTCCTCAGTACGGCTCTCGACGTTATCGATCTTGTCCGCGATAGCAATACATAGAGCATCATCATCGGCTTCGCGAAGGCGTGCGAGATAATCCATTTTCCGTTCTTTCCAATCTAACTCTTTTCTCTCGCTTACCATCTCGACAAGGTCAGCAACACGCTCATTAAATGCAGCGGTTATTTCCTCACGCGTCGTTTTCGTATCTTCGAGCGTGTCATGTAGGAGTGCTGCGGTAACGACATCATCATGTGCGCCATCTTCTGCTACGAGAATTGCCACTGAGAATAGATGTGAGACATATGGCAAAGGCTCCTCTGGCGTTGATGAGATGCGCAGCTGACCATGATGCTTCCGTGCGGCGAACTGTATCGCCTTCTTAATTTGTGGGGTGTGATTCATCCCGTTAGAAATAGGACGCGGACGTGAGAAACACGCCGTACCCTATCCGATTAAAGCTAATAATGATTTCCGTCATAACGTTTCCAATGTTGCGTCCGCGATTTCTAACGGGATTCATATCCACTGAGTATAGCTATAAATAGAGAACCCCGGCAACTGCTGAGAGCCAGGGCTCTCGCGTTGCCGGGGTATTAAATGAAGCGGACGTACTCTTGGCCGTCTTCACCTTGTACACACACGGCCTTTGACAACACATCGTGGAAGCTTTTTCGGGCGCGGTACACGACGATGGATTTTTGTTCACCGTCGCTATAGGCGATTACTACGTGTCTGACGTCGCTACATGAGATATGTCTAGGACTTCCCAGCGCATCGCGAATGGCATGACGAATAAATTGCGACCCATCCTTAAACGGGATAGGTATCACTTCCTCCCAGATCCCGTTTGAGCAATGCACATAACAACCCACAAAGGTCGGCGCACTGCTGGGACAGAAGTGCTCCCACTCTTCGTATGTTGTCGTACGCACTTTCACAGGGGTGCTAGTGAAGGACCAGCAAGACTCGATCGCCCAGAGCCAAGGGAAATCCCTCAGTATCTTAGCGATCACTGACCAGTCGCGATCAGGATTGAATTCTTTTGACTCAGACATGTAGTACCTTTCCTAGAGCATCCGCTCCTTTAAGCCCATCCGGGCTTCGGTTAGGGGGACAATCCCTCTTTTTTCATAATAGCACACCGGAATCTATATGTCAAGCACAAGAACGTCAGTACTGAAAGCTAGCCCAACCCATCACGAAACTGTGATTAGAGCCAACCTATCGGGGCTCTGTTCCGGGCGATCAAATACGCATTTGCTTTACTGAAAGGTTTTGAACCGAAGAAGCCCGAATATGCTGAGAATGGCGATGGGTGCGGTGATTCGAGCACCAAGTGTTTCGTGCGGTCGATATGGGCGCCTTTTGCTTTTGCATAATTTCCCCAGAGCATGAACACAAGGTGTTCCCTCTTGTCAGACAGAGTGCGAATGACCGCATCAGTAAATTGCTCCCATCCTTGTGCTTGGTGCGAACCTGCAGTGTGCGCGCGGACCGTGAGGGTCGCATTCAATAGCAACACGCCTTGTGTCGCCCAGCGTGAGAGATCGCCGTCGGTATGTACAAGCGGCGTGCCGAGGTCGCTCTCGAGCTCTTTGAAGATATTCTGAAGCGATGGTGGTAATCGCGTATCCTTCTCGACTGCAAACGCGAGCCCGTTGGCCTGTCGCTCGCCATGATAGGGGTCTTGGCCGAGTATCACCACTTTCACCTTATCAAAAGGGCATAGGTCGAACGCACGAAAAATGTTTTTAGGCGCAGGGTACACTGCTCCCTCTTGATATTCTCTTTTTACGAATGCTGTGAGTTCAGTGAAGTAGGATTGCGAGAACTCGTCCTGCAGTTCTGTCTTCCATGACGACTCGATTTTAACGTCCATGCTAACAGACTACTCCTTCTGTTCTAAGAAGCCGCTTCTTCTCTGCTTCCCCACCACGATTGTAGTCACCGAACTTCCCGTCTCTCCGGACCACGCGGTGGCACGGCACCGTCGAGTCGTAATTGTTTCTCATCACCGTGCCGACTGCTCGAGCAGCTCCTGGATGGCCGATGGCTCGCGCCACTTCGCCATACGTGCGAGTCTGGCCTTTTGGTATCTGACGAACTGCCTCTCGGACATGCTCTGCAAACGAATTCGTATACATGCCTATTTCTTTTTATTCTTGGTATGAAGCGCCAATAGTATCTTCCCGGCGCTCTCGCGGTACGTGCAGTATTCGCAAGGTCCGCCGCCAAATGACGTACCTACCTTGGGAATCTCGTCACTCATAAGCATCTTCTTCAGCTCAAACACAGCCGGCTCCACCCACTCATCACTCCCTGTATAGGGAATGAGTTCCACATCGAATTCCAATTTGCCATCAAACGCTTCGGCATCGGCTTTGCCGTTCACATAGACGAAATACACAGTTGGCGAGACGGCGAAACCGTTATGACGAAAGAGCCACTGATAGATTTCGAGCTGGCGCTTATACGCATCATAGAGATCGTCTTTGCTGCTCGGCCCTATCTTCTTGCTCGTGGCCTTATAGTCCACGATGATAAGCTCTCCGGCAGGATTCACCCACACATCGTCGATGCCGCCACGTACCACAAGGTTAGTCGGCTCATGGAGATAGCTGATACCGCGGCGAAGTGCGTCGCGCCATTCTTCCATGCGTTCGTCGGCAAGAGGTATAGCATCAAGCCCATATTTCAGAACGAGCGGATGCTTGCTTCCTTTTGCACGGTGCAAATCGAACTCACGCTTCAAGAGCTCGTCGACAGCGTTATTGAGAGTGAAAGACGGCATCGACGGTCGCTTCACGCCAAGCTTCATGTCGAGATAGGCGCACCGCGGACATTCGACGAAGAGATCTATCTTGGAACGACTCACGCGATACGGTTCTGTTGATGCGGGGTTGAAAGGTCCGAAACTCGATTTAAAGTTACGTGAGGCCATATTTAATTGGTTGTCGTGAAGTACGCAACGACTGGCACACCTGTTGAGAAGTCGACGTAGACGCTGTCATTTGCGAGGTCGAATGACTCACTGCCATCATCACGATAGAGTTCAACTGCATATGAAAGGTCCGGTGCCGTCGCTCGAAGGAGCGGGATGGAAATATTCGCGTGAGGACCGTTCACACGAGCCGCACCAAGCACATTTCCCAAGTCATTTCCATTCACTTCTCGTACGGCTACCCATACGCCCGGCGGTGGTACGGTCACTGAATCGACTGTCACCGTAGAGCCTGCCTGCTGATTTGCAATGGAGATGGCTCCGCTTTCAGGAGGAGCTATATTCGCTGTCTTTTGGACCAGAGAGGAGGTGAGGGCGGGAGGGAGCGCAAGAGTATCGCCAAATGCCCACATACCTACAAGAAGAGCTCCGAGCATGAATCCTCCGACAAATGAGCTCATGGAGAAGTATTTCATCATAGTTCGTGCGAAGTTGCTGGTAAGGATAGCAAACCTTCTGCTTCTGCGAGAAGCTCCCCAATCCGATCAGCCGAAAGATGCAGAGGGTCGAGAAGTCGCCTGTCCTTCACTACTTGGTCGACGGCTATGACGTGAGTATCGAGCAGCAGATTCTTCTCTGCGCGCGAGAGCCTCGTGAGCGCCGTTATGGGATATACTTTCGCTTGCGTCATTCGCATAAAGAGCGAATCATTCACGGGGTACCCCCAACCCAAGAGCTCTACTCCAGCACACTCCGCATAGGCGATGGCCTCTGAAGTGAACTTGGTGTTCGTGACCAGTAGTCCACGGTCAATCGGGCAAGCGCGTATCGCAGGGTCGCATGCGAATATGTCATCAAAACGACTCTTCACATATAAAGCCACTTTTAAATCAGTCTTGTAGTTCGGATCATTATGATATTTCAGCTCAGCTGCCAAATATACGCTTTCTCCCGGATGCGATGCATAGAAATCCACCTCGTGCGAGACACATACACCTCTGATTATTTTGCGGGTCTCTACATGCCAGCCAATCGTGCTGTATAGATGAGAGACGAAGTCTTCAAACGGGTGGCCTGTAGGACCCAGTTCGAGCAATGCCCTGCGGAGAGCGTAGCGAGCTGCGACTGGTCGTGATTCTTTTCGAAGCAATGCAAATGCACGCGAATATACTTCTCTCGAAGACATACCCGGCACAACCATGTCCGTAATCGTGCGTGAGATACGCTCCGCAGCATACGCGCCAGCGCCTGCTCGCATGAGAGATACCACGAGCCGTTGTGGATCAAATACTTCACTGGTCCCGCCGGCTTTGACGATAACCGGAAGCTTGGTCATAGGGCCGTCACAGTCGCAGGACTACCATTCACGGTCGCAGTGAGAGGCATATGTGCTGGTGCAACGATTGTCGTGGAGAACGTAAGACTAGTGACCTGTTGAAGACAAGTGCCTGTATCTACGGGCATCGAAAGAGCAACGAGGATACTCTGTGTACTAGAAGCGGAGCCTACGAGAGACGCGGCAGCTGACAGTGTCGTACAGGGATTGGGAGCATCTATAGAACCGGTCAGCGTATGAACCCCTTTCTTGAATACGTCGCGCAGAGAGACGTCCGGTACCGTCGTCGTAGCCTCCTCTAGTCGGGCCTGTGAGGAGATATCACGGGTATGAGGCACCGAAAGTATGAACCCCACAAGGATGATGCCTGCGATGATAGTAGCCGCTACCCATAAACGCGTATGTGTCATGCCTCAATAATACCACCCCCCACGAGCGTCCCATTATGATAAAAAACGACGGATTGCCCTGGTGTGGGAATATCACTGAGTGCGCCCTCGCATACAAAACGATTCTGCTCGATGTGCCCAGGAACTCGCGGTCCGCGATAGCGGTACTGCGCGAGTGTCGCATCCGAGGCATCAGCGAACCAATTGGGTTCCGCAAAACGAATGGGGCTCTGCGCCTGCTGAACAGCAGAGATGCGCGACTTCCCTACGACGAGTTCATTCGTACTCATATCTTTTGCAAGGACAAACCATGGACCTGTTTCCGCATCGCGCAGCGCAATGCGTTCTCCAATCGTATAGAGCACCGCGCCATCATGTTCGCCCACTGTTTGTCCTTTTTCATCGCGCGCCTGACCGGTCGCGGTGCCGAATTCCATTCGCAGAAATTCTTCGACTGAGATATTGCCAAGGAAGCACACCCCCTGGCTATCGCGCTTTTCTGCGACTGGTAGGTTGAGTTTATTGGCAAGCGAGCGCACGTGGTCTTTCTCCATATGCCCTACAGGAAACAATATGGATTCCAAGACCTCTTTCGGCACAGCCCAGAGGAAATAGCTCTGGTCTTTTTCTCCGCTTCGATAATGTCCCGTCGCGATAGCATCTGCGCCTTGTTCTTTTGCAAATCGATAAAATGCTCCGAACTTCACTTCACGATTGCACATGACGTCTGGGTTCGGGGTGCGTCCCGCGCGATACTCGGCAATGAGGTAGTCAATGACGCTTTTCTTGTACTCAACGCTCGCATCAAGTGTGATAAACGGGATATGGAGCCGGGCGGCAACGCGCATGGCATCTCGGCGCTCTGCAGCCCACGAGCATGGCATCCCAGGCGGATACCAGCCTTTTATGAATACCCCGGTCACGAGCGCGCCTGCCTGCTGCAGAAGTGCCGCCGATACGGCGGAGTCTACCCCACCGGACAGTCCTACGAAAATCCTTTTTCCACGTACATCCATGACCCCATCTAATCACGTTTCTCAAGGAAAATGAAAGGCCGCCCGAAGGAGGTCTTCCTCGGGGCAGCTACGTATACTGTGAGAGCTTTAGACTCTCATTAGTCGTGATACACTGAGGAGATGAGAAAAGAAACGCTCACGACCGGCGAGTATTACCACATTTACAACAGAGGGGTAGACAAACGGGATATTTTTAACGACAACTGGGATCTTGAACGTTTTAAAGAGAGTATTAAACAATTTAATCAGATTGAGGGAGTAGGTAGCCTTGAATTATATCAAAAACGGGTGAGAGGTTTAGACTCTCGTTCACTGTCAATGTCAGAGCCGCTTGTTGCCATAGTTGCATTTTGTATAAATCCAAACCACTTTCACTTTATTCTTAAGCAACTTGTCGATGGAGGGATCGCTAAATTCCTACAAAAACTTCAAGGCGGGTATACCTATTATTTTAACCATAAACATGACCGTTCGGGGTCTTTATTTCAAGGGACATACAAATCTAAATTGATTCATAATGACGGCTATTTGAGAAAGATATTTGGGTATACGAATCAGAACTATCTAGTGCACGATATTCCAAGCAATAAACTCCCTTTCATTTTTGCAAGTGACAAGGAATATGAGAGTGGGGTCTTTAATTTTGTATCTAAAAACGAAGGTCAAGAAATGGTTGAACTATTTGAAGGAAAAGAGAATTTACAACGACATTGCAAAGAGATCATCTCTATTATCCGAGAAGAGCGCGGTAAACCATCCTTATCTGAAGCTGATGAATTACCTTTGTGAGAGCTTTAGACTCTCACTTACCGTGCTTACCAACTAGTGACTACTATAAAAGAAAGGCCGCCCGAAGGGGTCTTCCTTGGGCGGCCATGCCGCTACTGCTAGTAGATGGAGTCGTCAGGGTCGGCGGCGGGGGGACTGAATACCCGAAAACTTCCTTTGCTCGAAACTGCTGCGGGTCTCGGCACCCGCTGTTGCCCGTGATCGAACAATTTTGCGAAGTCCGGGGACTTCATGTCCCAGAGGTCGAACGGCTGGTCACCGAGAGGATTGTTGTAGTCCGGCATGAAGCGCATGGACCGCTGTGCATCGATTTCGGAGTCGTGGACTTCGTAATCGTGGTCGTCGCCAGTGCGAACACCAGCGATGATGTAATGGCCCAGCTCGTGTGCTTTCGGTGTCAGGATGCGCAGACTCTTCTCCTCGCCCATCCTGCCACGCTGAACGGTGGTGATGTCGTATCCGGTGGCGGCACTCCCCTGCAAGAAGGAGAGAAGTTCCTCGCGGTAGTGCTCATCGCGTCCGACGAAGACGTCGAGACAATAGGAAGGTTGTTGATTCATCACTATCTCCTGGGTTGATGCCGCTTCGCGACGTTACTCTTGTTTCCAAAGTGACAGTACTATTGAAAGTCGTTTTTGTCTATTTATTTCAAATATTTTCTGAGATTCGCCTGATGGCCAACATACGTCGCTGCATAGTGCATAAGGCCGTCGTTGCCCGTGAGGTAATAGAGATACTTTGTTGTAGTCGGGTTCACCGCTGCTTCGAGCGACTCAATGCCCGGATTGTCGATAGGCCCGGGCGGCAATCCTACGTGAGTGTAAGTATTGTAGGGCGATTTGACTTTGAGATCGGAGGGCGAAGGTGAATAGGTCTCCCGGTTATATATATAGCCGAATACCGCGTCAACCTGCAGCGGCATGCCGAGCTTGATGCGATTCCATAAAATACCGGCGACGATATGTTTGTCGGCGAGAGTACGCGCTTCTTTCTCGACGAGTGATGCCATGGTCACAATATCAGGCAGAGAATGCCCTGATGCAGAGACGCTGCTCGTAAGCGGTACAATCTTTTTCTCAAAATTGGCTCGCATAGTTGCCACGATTGTTTGCGCATCAACTCCCGGTTGAAAGAAATAGGTATCAGGGAACAGGTATCCTTCTAGTCCCTGCGCTGCTGACATAAAATCGCTGGTTGATACTCCTGGTATCGCATCAGCTACTTGCGCTCCTGCTTCACGGAGCGTCACTCCCTCAACGAACGTGATGCGTGCGGCTGGAATGCCATATCCACCAGCAATGAGCCGGTATGCGACGGAAAATAGATTCTGAGCCGTATCGAATTTATAAACGCCGGTCTGTACATTGTCACTCTTCCCCGTAATACGTAGGAGAGCTCGTAATAGCGTCGGATGAGCGATGACATGTGCATCTGCCAATTCATTCGCTATTTCAGGAGTGGAGCTGCCGTACGCAATACGCACCAATGTGCCTGGGGAGAAATTTCTCGGTGGTGCGACAGTACTCTCATAGCCGACAACGATAACGAGCGCAAGCACAAACGCTACCACCCAAGGAAGATTCCGCTTAAGGAGCTCCATACTAGGTCGGGAGATTTGGTGGGGCTTCGCCGGTAGCAGACTGGATGCGCTGGAGGCTCGGGGTTTCGACCGCGAGCGATGGGATGTGATAAATCGTCGCGAGTTCCTCAGTACTCATCACCATCACGTCTTTCATCTTCTTACCGCCCTCGAAGAACGGGTCGTAGAAGAATTGGCGACGACGATAGGCCTCGACAAGCTCCTTACGGAAATGTTCCTTCCGCCTCTCAGCACCTATTTCCCATGGGTAGTCGTCAAATGTCTTCATCCATGCGGTCGAGTTGATGCCGTTCCATCCTTCAGTATTGAAAGGTTTAAAAAGCGCAATCAAATGGCCAATTGTGGGAGGGTGAAAATGTTCCGGCTTCGCGATATAAATGCCACGTGCACCAACGTCGAACGCCAGCTTCGATACATTGCGCTCCATAGCTGCCATCATCTCCATCTGACCCTTGGTCGGATTCGGGAATCCTGGCCGTTCTTCGCCAGTAAAGACGTCAATGTACGAGTCGCGCGTTTTTTTGCGTATTTCCTGTACCATCTCCTCCGCTTCGTCTCTCCATGTGTACGGTTTATTTTTCGAATTGAGCTTACTGCTCGCATTACCAGCAGGCGTCGTTCCGTATTTCTCGCCTTTATGCACGCGGATGACGAATTGGAGCCAAAGATATTCTCCTTTCCCTACTGACGCCATGAACTCGATGAGATTTGCGAGCGGGTCGATCTGCTCAGGCTCTTTCTGCACCTTGTCGAGTCCGAATTCGATATAGGTCTTGATTGGGAGAGGGTCTTTGGCGGTGTGTATGAAATCGCAACCCCAGACACTCCACTCACCAGTCTTCGCAGAAATAACTCGTGTGTAGTCGAGCGCTTCGACTATCTGCACGCCAGGGTACTGAGCATACATCTGAGATTCGATAGTCCGACGGAAGTCAGCACGGCTCCATATGAAGAAATGCACCTGGCCCTCGAAGGAAGCTATCTCGAGAGAGTAGAATGGGCGCGTGCCGCCCATGAAGCGCGCGTACCAAGTCGCTTCGCCTCCTGTGAAATGGATACTTGAGAGGAATGTCTCCATCGCGAGTGGGGTCTTCACCAAGTTGCGCGGCGGTTTGATTTCGAGAAGGATGTATTTCTTAGAGGCGATGAACTCAGAGCGCTTGAGGATAATCCAAATCTTCCAGGCACCGCTTATGAGCAAGAGTGGCAGCCACACGGGTGCGAGGAACAGAGCGAGGGAGAGTGCGAAAGAAACCACACTCGGCATAAAGAGATACGTCATGACAAGGAGCACAAGGCCAAGAATGAAGAGTGGCCACTGCTCAAAACGAAGGCCGACTTTCTCTGTTATTTTCCCCTGCAACTCTTCAAGCTCGTGAAGGAACGGAATCATATATGCAGAAGTATAGCAATAAAAGCGAGCGGCGCCGTTAGGCGCCACTCGCTTTTCTGTGCATTAAGTCCTTACACCGCAGAATACCGACCGTCTTTCATTCGCTTGAAATAGCGTGAATCATTGAGATTTACCAAGATGGTGTTGTCTTTCACAAAGCGAGCTTCTTTCACTTGCTTGATTATTTCCTCTTTTTTCATAGGACCTTTCTCTTCAAGCGTCTCCCGGATGACATCGCGCACGACACCTGGCTTGTATCCCCACTCGGTGAGTGCGTACAGTCCGCGACCTACGAGAACGAAGCGAGGATCTTTGATAAGTTCGTTATGCGTCGTTGCGATGTGCGCCTTTTTGCTGAAGAGCGTGCCGATTGCCTTTGCAACATCAGAGAAGTGCATCGGTTCGCCATGGCGTTTGATAGCGAGGTAGGCATAATCACGAATACCTTTAATGCGAATAGCAGGCGCTGTGGTGCGGCCCCATTCAGAAAGAGGGTTGCTGCCGATACGCTTGCTGATTGAAAGCCATCGCTTCAACACTTCTTCATCTTTATAGGCGTCATTCACGCCCTTGAGCTCATCAAGGAATCGGTCGAGTACTTCCGCTTCAGATACAACTTCATTATCAGGAAGCGAACTATAGAGCCGAGAGAGAGCATCGTGAATGCTCTTTGCCGTTGCGGTGTCCACATGCCAACGGGAAAGGAAATCATTCGTCTCGCGTTCGCGGAAGAAGACGGCATTGAGCACAAGCAGGAAACGGAAGCGATTTCGACTCTTTTCATCTTTTCCAAGTGCGGAAAGAAGTTCCTCTTCAGGAACAATGACGCCAATAGACTGTATATAGCTCGCTATCTCATCAAAAGCTGACCCTGCTTCCTTGAATGCCTTGCTTGCGCGTACGGCATCAAGACCTGCCGCCTCAATCTGGCGCACGCGCTCGCGCGTAATGCTTGAGCGATCACCGATAGCTTCGAGTGTCTCGCGGGTAGCGGTCGTACCGAGGCCGAAGCGGCGGATGAGCACCTCACGTGCGCGCTCAGGAGAGGCAGCGAGCAATCGCTTCACCAAAACAGTACTATCAAAGGAAAAAGAGGCCGTAGCTGCCTTCTTTTCTGCGGTGCGCTTCTTAGGCGCTTTTACAGTCTTACCCATGTGGTCTAATTTATAGCAAACGGCTTATAAAGAGTCAATAGCACGCATTATACCACCCCGTTAGAGCCTCGGCTAGGTCGACAATTACGCACTTCGAATGTCATATTTGCTTCGAAACAGGGGTCTCTAACGGGGTACCACAAGATTTAGAATTTTTCCGGCCTTATAAACGACGCGAGAAGGCTCTTTCCCGCCGAGCGCAGTGGCAACCGCAGGTATTTCTCTGGCTGAAATGACTGCTTCTGCCTCTGGAGTATCGAGCGAAAGTGCCACGGTGCCACGGCGTTTTCCGTTCACCTGAATGACCACTTCTTGGAGTATTGAGGTGGCAAGAATGCCTTCTGGCCACGCCTCAGCATGCACACTTCCCTCCTTCCCCAACTGCTCCCATAGATATTCGGCCAGATGCGGTGCAAATGGCGCAAGCATAACGAGAAGTTCAGACAGAACGCTCACAGGAACTGCTGGAAGCGCTTCGAGTTCATTCATCAGCGTCATAAGCGCTGCAACGCCAGTATTCAATTTAAAGCGATCGCCATCCTCAGCTATTTTTATGCTCGCTCGCGTCACTGCCTGCTGAGTATTCTCTTCCACCTCACTTGGCGGTTGGACCGCCAAGTGATTTCGCTCGACCAAGCGCGCGATGCGCTCCAAGAATTTACGCATCGAAGCGACACCGTCGAGATTCCATGGATAATTGCCCGGCTCGTTATAGGGGCCAATGAATGCGAGATAGAGCCGTACCGCATCCGCGCCGTACTTCTGTACAAATTCATCCGGATTCACGACATTGCCCTTCGACTTACTCATCTTATGCCCGTCAGGACCCATGATAAGTCCGCGATTGAATCGCTCCATGAACGGCTCATCGACCGGGACAAGAGCGAGATCGTAGAGGGCTTTCATGAAGAACCGTGCATAGAGCAAGTGCATTGTCGTGTGTTCGCTGCCGCCGGAGTACCGATTGACCGGCATCCATTTCTTCATCAGCGAGGCATCCGAAAAGTCGTGCGCGTCTTTCGGGTCGAGATAGCGCAGGAAATACCATGAGGAATCCGCGAATGTATCGAGCGTGTCGTACTCTGGAGTCCACCCCTCGCCAAATATTTTCGTAACGCGCTCTTTCAGCTCGAGAGAGGACGCGAGCGGTGCCTTCCCTGTCGGAGTAAAGTCTGCGTCGGTCGGCAGAAGCCATGGCAAATGTTCGGCGCCAATTGCATGCGGTTTCCCTTCGGGGTCATACACAATGGGGATGGGACATCCCCAGTACCGCTGGCGGCTAATGAGCCAGTCACGAATACGGTACATCGTCGCCTTCTCACCGCCCACCGCGGCCACGATGTCCCGTTTTGCTTCTTCACTGTCTCTGCCATCGAATTCACCGGAATTTGCGAGAAGCCCGCTTCCCGTATAAACACCGCTTTCGAATAATGCGACGGCTGCTTGGTGCGATAGAGGTGTCAGAAACTTTTTAAGCTCATCCAATGTCAGCCATTTCAGTTCATGTTTCGCCGTCTCTTCCTCAGCGATATCAGCACGATCACCGTCATCAAGTTCCACGTAGAATGTCGGGGCATGACCGAAGCGGTTCACGTTTTTCGGTACATGAAAATATTTCCCGTGGATAGAACCGAGCGATTTAACTATGCGTGCATGGATGTATCCAGTTTCTTCTGTAATTTCTTTTAGGACAGTCTCTTCCGGAGACATTTCTTCGTCGATAGCCCCGGTGAGGAGGGTGCCCCAGTCAGGAGCGTTTTTCCATCCGAGCGCTAGATACTTTTCTTCAGCCCAATGCTTGAGAAGAACTATCACACCCCGATGATCCACATACGGCTCATCTGTCTTGAAAGCGGATGAATCGACGGTCTGTATGAGAGAAGGTTCGACAACTCGACGAATTGGCAGGCTCATTTTTTGGGCGAATTCGAAATCACGTTCATCGTGCGCAGGGACTGCCATAACGGCGCCTGTGCCATACGAATTGAGCACATAGTCAGCAACGTAGACGGGAATCTCTTCTTTTGTCGCAGGATTGAGTGCAGAAATGCCTTCGAGCTTCACTCCTGTCTTCTCTTTGTTCTCGCTACGTTCTCGCTCGGTCTTCTGCGTCGTCGTCTTTACGTATGCTTCAATCTCTTTTCTATTCGATACAGTATCGAGGAGAGCCGCGACAAGGAAGTGTTCTGGAGCAAGGACGACATACGTCACGCCGAAAACAGTATCAGGCCGTGTGGTGAATACTTTTATCTTCTCGTCGCGTCCCTCTATCGGGAATTCAAGATAGGCACCTTCTGATTTTCCTATCCATGCGCGCTGAGCTTCTTTTATCTCTTCGCGCCATGGGAGCGGATCGAGACCAGAGAGAAGCCGCTCAGCATAGTCGGTAATCTTGAGGAACCATTGTGTAAGACGTTTCTCTTCAACTTCGGTTCCGCAGCGCTCGCAGCGGCCGTCGAGGACCTGCTCATTTGCGAGCACGGTCTGATCCTTGGGGCACCACTTCACTGCTGCTTCGCGGTGTTCAGCTAGATTATGTTCGAACAATTTCGCGAAAAGCCATTGTGTCCACTGGTAGTAGCTCGGGTCGCAGGTCACCACTTCTTTTTCCCAATCGAACGATGGTCCCATGCTGCGCAGCTGCGTGCGCATGCGCTCGATGTTCTTATACGTCCATTCCTTGGGATCGACACCATTCTTGATAGCGGCATTCTCAGCGGGAAGACCGAAGGCGTCGAATCCTATCGGGAAAAGCACATTCTTGCCGCGCGCTCGGAGTATGCGCGCGTACATGTCCGTCACGGCAAAGGCATACCAATGGCCGATATGGAGATCGCCGGAGGGATATGGGAATTCGACAAGGAGATAGTACGGGTCCTTCGACGCATCCGTCAGATCGGTCTGATAGAGATTGAGCTCTGCCCACTTCTCTTGAGCTTTTCGCTCTATCTCGCGATGGTCATAGGACATAGCTCAGGGAATACGAGAGGATTCGAATCGCTACTTGGTGAGCGGCGGGTAGAAAGCTGGGTCAATCGTACGATCGAAGCAGACATTCCCGCTCGTGTGCTGCCAATTGTCCTGCGGGATGCTCTTGCCTACTGGAGACACCGCAATAGGCTCAGTGTAGACAGGCTGATCCGTACCACGGCTCTCTGCGTTAAAGGTTGCACAGAGTTTGAACGAGAGCGCTCCTGTCGTCTTGTACTCGTAAGGGTTCCCTGACTGCGGGTCTACGGGCACAGGGCCGTACGAGAGCGAGCTATTGAGATCGGTGAGCGTTGCTGGCAGCTTCTGCTTCGCTTGCCAATATGTAATCATTTGCGACTGGATGTTCTGCAGGTCATTCACTTTCTGTGCGTCAAAGCGCGCGAGGCGCGCCTGTGCAGGAGTACCGACAATAAAGAAGCCAGCTACTATCGTAACGATAGCGAGCACGCCGACACCGATGCCTACATAGCGTTTGCGAAGCGGGAAGTCCGTCCAATACCCGCGCAAATCAGCGATGAAGTGCATAAACACTCCGGCGGCGATGAGGAAGACGACAAGCACTTTCAGTAAGAATGCAGTTGTGAATGTCTCGCCATTGAGGAACGTCGTCAGCAGCGTGATGAGGTCAACAGCGATGGTGATGCCTGCAACAAAGAGAGTTAGGATGAGCGCCCAGCGACGCACCCAGATATCGGCACGAGATTCATCATGAGAGATATCGCGACGGATGAGCCACATGAGGAGCATGTAGATCGGCAGGAGCACGATGATAGATGCCATTTCATAGCTGATACCGCTCTGATACGGGTCGACAGGATAATATGAAAGCGCGTTCGGAAATGCATAGTTGATGTAATCGAACACGAGATAGATATAGGCGATGACGCTCCAGTAAAACGCAACCATTGCACCCGCCCACAAAAAGAAGTCTTTTGCAGTTGTTTTTGGTTTATCCATAGAATGGATTATACCACATTATTCCGTAGCCTTATGTCCCTACCCGTGGAGGAACTCAACAACGTCGCCGTCTTTTACTATGTATTCCTTCCCTTCTATGCGGACGAGTCCTTTCTCGCGCGCGGCTGCGTAGGAACCGAGTGCAATAAGTTTGTCCCATTCAATGACTTCAGCTCGAATGAACTTCGTTAGGAAGTCATTGTGGATAGCAGCGCCTGCAACCGGGGCCGGGCTGCCATGAGTAATCGTCCATGCGCGTGTCTCGTCAGTACCGGTTGTGAAGAATGAGATTAAATTCAACGTCTGATATGCGCCGCGAATAAGATCGGCCAGGCCGTCCTCAGGTACGCCGAGCTCCTGGCGGAAACTGCTGCGGTCATCATCAGCGACATCATTCAGCTCGCGTTCAGTCGCAGCATCGACGAATACATACTGTGAGCCGAGGAGTTCGACGAGCTCGTACGCGCGCTCAGCGCGACCGTCAGCAAGCTCATCGAGATTGTGGCCGCCGCTCTTTCTGTTAAATGCATAGAGAATCGGCTTCATGGTCAGTAGATTCAGACTCTGGATGAGCTTTTTCTCCTCGTCCGTAAGCCCTGCATGGATAGCGAGCTTTCCTGCAGCAAAGGTCTGAGAAAGTTTCGTAAGTGCAATGTCTTCAGCAGCAGCCTCCTTCGAGCCCGTCTTGACATCTCGCACGAGCTTGTCGCGGCGCTTCCGCACTTGCTCAGCGTCCGCGAGCGCCAACTCGAGGTTAATGATTTCAATATCTTTGTACGGCTCGATATTGCCCTCGACGTGATGTATCTCGGTGTCATCAAAGAAACGTACGACCTGGAGTATTGCATCCGTCTCTCGTATATTCGCAAGGAATTGATTGCCCAACCCTTCGCCTTCTGCGGCGCCCTTCACGAGGCCGGCGATATCCACGAATTCGATAGCCGCAGGAATGGTCTTCTGGCTTTTCGAGAAATCAGTGAGGGCGCCGAGTCGCGGGTCCGGCACACCGACGACACCGACCGAAGGATCGATGGTGCAGAATGGATAATTCTCTGCCGGCACTGACGCTTTAGTGAGCGCATTGAACAATGTCGATTTACCGACGTTCGGGAGTCCAACGATTCCTATCTTAAGCATGTATTCAACTTACCGTATTGATGCACAAAAGACAAAATATCGGCTTCTCTATGTGTGCTTCTTAGGACGCAGAAGCATGCGCGCATACTGCAGAATGCCGTAGAAGATTAGTGTCGCGACGACAAAGAACCCGACGGTTGCGCCGAACGAGAGCGGCGGCATCCATCCAATCGTGAGGTATGCCAAGAACCACCATGCCGTGAATGCAATTGCGGAACCAAGCGCGAAAGATATCTTCCGGCGAGAGAGTGCCCATGAGACATAAATGACGAGAAGAGCGGCCAGCATCAGTGTCCAGTAGCTTGCTGTCGATGCTGGCTGCGTAGCGGTATGAAGCAGATACGCAACAACGACGAGCGCGAATGAAGAGCACAAGAGCAGCGTCATGCCGAAACGAAGGCCATGCGCAATGACCCGCAAATGCGCGCGCTCTGCGGCGTCTATATGGCCGTCCTTATGGGCTCGCAGATACGCAAACTCACCCCACACTGTCGTCACCGCACCGATAAGTGCGCCGAGCGCTTGGGTGTAGAAGATGAGCAAGATGATGCCGTCCATAGATTATCTCTGTACGAGTGCTTGCAGTTCGGTGCGGTATTTCTTCATGACCTCCATGGAAGCTTTCATTTCGCCTTCTCCCCCTTTCTTCCGACGCTCAATTTCCTCGCCTATTTTCTTGAAGAGCTGCGGGTCCTTCGAGACAAGTGCGGTCATCTGCTCGCGCTGCGCTTCCGGCATATCCTTCAGCTTCCACTTGGCGTATTGGTTAAGGAAAAAGCTCTGTAGTGACATAGAGAAATGATATCACACGTGGCAGGCTTGTATTAGCCGAGCCGAAGGCGCTGAATAGAGCCGCGAATGGTGCGCGTCGTGAAATAAAGCGCGACAAGGGAGAGCAGTGCGAGAGCTTCAGTGTACGTAAATGAGGGATCGAGTATGCTTGCGCCGGCGCGGTAGTGGTCGACTGCAGCAGTGCCGAAGACGAGCGTGCCTATCACAGCGAGAAACGCATTGAGCCAATGAATGCCCTTTTGAGTAGGGCTCGTGACGCCAGCCGCAATCACCAGCACGACCGCGGAGACTACTGAACCGAGCGTTGAGAATGGGAGGTCAGCACCCGTCGACTGAGCGACTATGAGAACAAGAGCGGCAACGAAGAAAAGCATGCGTACATTGTCACCATAGTAATGCCGTATAGTTCGGCGAGGAGGAATGTTCGCCCCTGTGTCGTCCCCGTTACCGTCGTAAACCATGCCTCTAGTATACACCCCCGTAGAGAGCGCAACCCCGGTTATGACTACTTGGCATCGCTCCTGGGAATAACAGCAATTGAACAGAGGGAACTAGTCTTGGCTATTTGGAACGAGAAATTATCAAAAGAGGTAGGAAGCGTACTCCCAATGCCAAGTTGTCATACCGGGCAACCTCTAGAGAAGAACAGTTGCTTGATGGCTCGAGACCTCAGCAATGCCACCCTGGGGAATGTGGAAGTGGTACGTACCGCCCGCCGCATCGACAATTCTCACTTCACCAGGCTTCAATTGAGATACAAAAGCTTCATGTTCGGCGAGGATTTGGAACATCCCCTCGCTCCCTGGGAGCGTTGCTGAGATAACCTCTCCTTCGAAGAGGTTCTCGCCGACTTTCGCAACCGTGAGATGGAAACTTTTCGCCATGAGGAATTAGCCGACCTGATCGATGCTTCCTTTCATATAGAACGCCTGCTCCGGCTTGTCGTCGTGCTTGCCTTCGACAATCTCTTTGAAGCCGCGCACGGTCTCTTCACGCGATACATACTGACCTGGGAAGCCGGTGAACGGCTCACCGACGAACATCGGCTGTGAAAGGAAGCGCTCGATTTTGCGTGCGCGAGTCACGGAGAGTCTATCCTCTTCTGAGAGCTCTTCCATACCGAGGATGGAGATAATGTCCTGCAAGTCCTTGTAGCGCTGAAGCACCTGCTTCACGGTATTTGCAACGCGATAGTGCTCCTCGCCCACAATATCCGGAGTGAGCGCAGCAGAGGATGATTCGAGAGGATCGATAGCTGGGTAGATGCCAAGCGATGCAAGTGCGCGCGAGAGCACGACCGTACCGTCGAGGTGAGCGAAGGTCGTCGCAGGAGCTGGGTCAGTGAGGTCGTCAGCCGGCACATACACCGCCTGCACTGAAGTAATGGAGCCTTTCTTGGTCGAGGTGATGCGCTCCTGGAGTTTGCCCATTTCCTCAGCGAGAGTCGGTTGGTAGCCCACGGCACTCGGAACGCGACCGAGAAGCGACGATACTTCGGAACCTGCTTGAATGAAGCGGAAGACGTTATCCATGAAGAACAGGACGTCCTTGCCGCCTTCATCACGGAAATATTCCGCCTGTGTGAGGCCGGAGAGTGCAACGCGAGCGCGAGCGCCCGGCACTTCATTCATCTGACCGAACATGAGAGCTGTCTTTGCGAGCACGCCCGAATCTTCCATTTCGTGATAGAGGTCATTGCCTTCGCGCACGCGCTCACCGACGCCGGCGAATACGGAGTAACCGCCGTGTTCCGTCGCAACGTTGCGGATGAGTTCCTGAATGAGCACTGTCTTCCCCACGCCCGCGCCGCCGAACAGACCGACCTTGCCGCCCTTAAGGAACGGAATGATGAGGTCAACGGCCTTGATGCCGGTCTCAAATACTTCTGCTTTCGTCGTTTGCTCATCAAAGGTTGGTGGTGCGCGGTGGATAGGAAGCCGCTTCACGCCCTCAGGCATAGGCCCCTTGCCATCTACGGGCTCGCCAAGCACATTGAACAGCCGTCCAAGCGTCACTTCACCCACTGGCACAGAAATAGGTGCACCCGTCGCGATGACGTGCTCGCCACGAGCAAGTCCTGCCGTCTCATTCATAGAGATAGCGCGGACGCGGTCAAGACCGAGGTGGGACGATACTTCAAGCGTGATGCGCTTGTGCGTCTCATTCTTCTCGATGACAAGCGCATCGCCGATTGATGGCCTTGAGGTCTTGAAATGCACGTCGACGACTGGTCCGATGATTTCTGTGATGATTCCGTTCATGGTATTAAAAGTTACTGGATAACATTATGTTGCTAATGCCTCGCGGCCACTGACTATCTCCGACACCTCGCGCGTGATGCCAGCCTGACGAATCTTATTGAAGAGGCGCGTCAGATCATGCGCCACTTCTTTCGATTTGTCCGAAGCATTCTTCATCGCGACCATGCGCGCTGAGTGTTCGGATGCCTTGGCCTCAAGCAGGAGGTGGTAGAGCGATACCGAAACCAGGCGCGGCACGAGATAGCCGAGCACATCGGCATCACCGGGTTCGATGGTATAGGCGGCAGGCGACTCGATGGGTTTAAGCTCGCTCCACTTCCCTTTCACCGGCACAATATCTTTGACCAGCTGTTCCACATCCGCTTGCGTAAGCGGCAGAAGGTGGCGCACGGTCGGTGCCTGTTCGAATGTCGACTTGAAGTTGCTGTAGGCTACCAGCACTTCGTCGTACGCTTCGCTCACGAATTCCCGCGAGAGTTCCTCGGAAAGCTCCTCCATGACTCTGAGCTCGACGATATCTTTCTTGTTCTCAAAGGCGCGCGCAACACGGTACCCGCGCCGCGCAAAGAAGTCTTCGCCTTTCTTTCCATAGGCATAGACCGTCACTGCCGCAGTTTCGTATGGAGCGACCGCTTCAACCGCCGCCTTGATAACACCACTATTGAGCGCACCTGCAAGGCCTTTGTCGCTTGTGAGGATGACGAGCGCGATCTTCTCTATCTTCCGCACGCTCGCAAGCGGATGGCGAGTGACGTCCGAGCTACCCGAAAGCCGCGCGAGTATCGAGAGCGCGGCGCGCGCATACGGCCGACCGGCAAGCGCCGATTGTTGCGTCTTCCTCATCTTCACGGCTGAGACCGCTTCCATAGCGCGCGTCACTTTGTGCGTGCGCTCGGTCGCTTTTATCTTCGTTTTAATATCCTTCAGTGCCATACGAATGTATTACGCACTGAGGTGTCGTGCGACGAATGCATCGAGCTTTTCGCGAAGCGTCTTTTCCGTCTCTTCGCGAATTTCTTTCGACTCTTTGATAGCCATGAGCACGCCACCCGCTTCCCGTGAAAGGTACTCCTGGAGCTGTACTTCAATTGCGGAAACTTTTTCCGGAGCAACTGAATCGAAATATCCATTCGTCGCTGCGAAGATAACGGCCGCTTCTACTTCGAACGAGAGTGGCACGCCGCGGCCCTGGTTGAGTATCTCAGTCATGCGGCGACCAGCATCGATGCGCTTCTTCGTCTCAGCATCGAGGTCGGACGAGAACTGCATGAACGCTTCCAGTTCGCGGAATTGCGCGAGTTCGAGTTTAATCTTTCCCGATACTTTCTTCATCGCTTTGGTCTGTGCGGAACTTCCCACGCGCGAGACGGAAATACCGACGTTGATAGCAGGTCGCTGGCCTTTATTGAAGAGTGCCGCTTCGAGATAAATCTGCCCATCGGTGATGGAGATGACGTTCGTCGGAATATATGCCGAGACGTCGCCTTCTTGCGTCTCAATGATAGGAAGCGCAGTGAGTGAACCGCCGCCTTTTTCTTTCGACAGTTTTGCAGCGCGCTCGAGAAGACGTGAGTGCAGATAGAAAATATCACCCGGATACGCTTCGCGGCCCGGCGGGCGGCGCAAGAGAAGCGACATCTGGCGATACGCGACCGCTTGCTTTGAGAGGTCATCATAAATGACCAGTGCATCTTTGCCTTGTTCCATGAAATGCTCGCCGATAGTCGCACCAGCAAATGGCGCGAGATACTGGAGCGCCGCAGGAGCCGACGCTGGTGCGGTCACCACGATGGTATAGGCCATCGCGCCGCGAGCTTCGAGCTCTGCTACTAGCTTTGCGGTCTTCGATTCCTTCTGGCCGATAGCGACGTAAATGCAGATGGGGCGCGTTTTTTCAGGCTCATGCTTCTGATTGATGATGGTATCGATGGCGATGCTGGTCTTGCCAGTGCCACGGTCGCCGATGATGAGCTCGCGCTGTCCGCGGCCGATTGGAATCATCGCATCAATAGCTTTCACGCCAGTGTGCAATGGAACATTCACTGGGGCACGGTCGATAACGCCATACGCTTCGCGCTCGATAGGGCGGATAGTCGTCGCGTTCGTCGGACCTTTGCCATCGACCGCTTCACCGAGCGGGTTCACTACGCGTCCAACAAGCGAATCGCCAACAGGAATGGACAGCAAGCGACCGAGCCGGCGTACAAGCATGCCCTCATAGATCTTCGAAGCATCGCCCAAGATGACGACGCGCACGCCGTCTTCCTCGAGGTTGAGGATGAGGCCGTAAATAGGGTTCGGGTCTTTGAGCGCATCCGCGAGCGTGCGATCAAACGTCGCATCAAAAAGTACCATCTCGGACATCGCTGATTTCGACAATCCATCAATCTCAGCAATGCCATCGCCAGTTGCGCGGACGACCCCGGTCTCCTCGGAGCCCGCTTCTGGGGCCCACGCGGCAATCTCTTTCTCAATTCTCTCGATGATGCTTTGCATAGTTATACAGTGACCTTCTGGTAAATGGTGAGCAATGCGCGTTTCGCCGAACGGTCGACAAGTCGGTCGCCGCTCTTCGCGCGCCAGCCATGGATGAGCGCTGGATTCACGCTTGCGTGCGCAGCAACGATGCCCTCGTGTGCGGCGGCGCGGAGCGCAGCCTCTGATTCTTTCCGGTGAGCGACTTCGACAGTCGGTCGAAGTGCATGGCGCCGGGCAGCGACCTTCTTCAGCTCGCGGGCTATCTGCGGAAGCATCTTCATGCGGCCGGCACTCTTCAAATGCATGATGAGCTTCGTGACTGCGGCATCAGATACCGCCTTGTCCTCTATCTCCGCTGTAGCTTCCAAAAGACGCGTGTATTCGTCAATCATATTTCTCTTTCAGGATCTTCTCTGCAGCGAGGATTGCGACGCGCGCAATATCTTTCTCGCTCTCGCGCTTCGCTTTCGCCGCGGCTTCTGTGGCACGCTCCTCGGCATCCTTCGTTACTGCATTCGCACGCGCCTCTGCTTCTTTCAACAGCCGTGCTTTCTCTGTAGCCGCAGATTCGCGCGCCGCAGAAACAATGGCATTCGCTTCGGTATCCGCCGCCGAAACGCGCTTCTGTGCCTCGCCGTCAGCATGAGCAAGCTTCTCGCTCGCGAGCGTTGCATCCTGCACCCCTTTGGCGACAATCTCTTGCCGTTTCGTCAGCATGGCGAGTACGGGCTTATAGAGGAAGTACCAGAGAGCGATAAGCACAATAGCGAAGTTAACCGCCTGCGCGATGATGAGACTGACATTAACTCCGAATGCTGCGAAGAGCTGTTGCATAGGTTAGATCTTAAAACGTGCCGGAAAGTTCTCGGATGCAAGGCATGGGATTGCGATTTTCTGAGGCGTACCCTGAGGTACGATGAGGGAAAGCGCAGGGACCCATAACGAAGCAGACGAGACTTTCAGACATGTTTTATACGAACTTGATGATAAATGCGACCACGAGTGCGAGAATGCCGAGTGCTTCGGTGAAGACGATTGCGAGAATCATGTTCGAGACAATCTTTCCTGATGCTTCAGGGTTTCGTCCGATTGCTTCCATGGCGCGACCGCCGATGAGGCCGATACCGATACCCGGGCCGATGACGCCAAGGCCGGCTGCGATAGCCATGCCGAGCATGCGTGCTGAATCAATATCCATATCTGTAGTACTAAATAATAAAAGGCTCTTTCCAATCCTGGAGCCACATAAGGGTACTAGCTTCTATGAGCTAATGCGCCTCGTGTGGGTCCATAATCGCTAGTTTGATAAAGAACAGCGTCAACATCGCGAACACCAGTGCCTGGATGAGGCCGATGAACATTTCAAAACCCATGAGAGGTGCAGGGAGCACATACGGCAAGAAATAGCTCGCGACCAGCACCATCACCTCGCCTGCGAAGATATTTCCAAAAAGACGGAACGAGAATGAGATGAGCCGACCGAGATTGCTGACGAGCTCAATGAGCCCGACGGCAAACCCGATCGGCGACTTCAGATTAACATACTTTCCTGCATACTTAAAAAGTCCCAGCGTGACAATGCCGGTTATCTCAATCGTGAAGAATGCGATGATAGCGAGAGCGAGAGTGAAATTGAGGTCAGTGGTCGGCGCGCGCAAAAGTGGCAGGAATTCCGAAGCGCGCGTGAGACCGATGGAACCGATGCCTGGGAAGAACTCGAGTTCATTAATGAACGCGATGAAAATGAAGACCGAGGCGACCAGCGGAAAAAAACGCAGCGCCAGCTTCTCGCTCTCAAGCACTTCGGTCATATAGCCGATAGCCCCCTCAAAGGCCCATTCAATGGCCGTTTGGAGCTTCCCAGGGATAAGTTTGAGCGAGCGACTGAAGAAATACGCTCCCACGAAGAGGAGAATCATCACGAGCCAGGCCATAATAAGCGAGTTGGTGATAGGGAAACCGAAAACGGAGCCTAGCTGCTCCGCCTTGAGGACGACTGAGATACCCTCATGCATACTATTGCATTCTAGCAGATGACCCGTACTATATGCTACATACCAGCAAAACACGGAAGTAGTAACACAAATTACATTCACTATGGCAATAAACGCAGCTCTATCAAAACCGCTTACACTCTCTCCTGAATTGGAGGCAGTTGTCGGTGCAGGCCCAATGCCGAGAACCGAGGTGGTCAAGCAGCTCTGGGTATACATCAAGAAGCACGATCTCCA
>DIZH01000011.1 GCA_002429325.1 Patescibacteria group bacterium UBA6033
ATCTATGGCTGCATGGACTCTACGGCCACTAACTACAATCCCGCTGCAACTAGTCAGATGGGTGTGACGTGTACGTATCCATCGATACCAGTTCCTACGTGTACGCTTCTAGCAACTCCCAACTCCATCCAAACTGGATCAGAATCAACGCTCTCATGGACGACTGCTAATGCAACCTCTTTCTCGATTGATAAAAATCTTGGAAATATGACGCCAGTTGCTTCTGGTTCTACTACCGTTGCTCCTGCTTCATCGATTACCTACACCGGTACTGCTACGGGAGCGGGCGGCACAGTGATTTGTACAGCGACGATTACCGTTTCTAATTTGCCACCTCCTACTGCTCCCACATGTATACTTTCAGCGTTGCCGGCCATGGTGAACGCAGGTGACCATACGACTCTTACCTGGATTACAACGAATGCCGGCACTTTCACCATTGATCATGGCGTCGGCTCAGTCTCGCCTGCAGTCGGCGGTTCGGTAAATTCTCTTGCGATAAATGCGAACACGACATTTACGGGAACCGTCATTAGTCCAACTGGACAGTCAGCGACTTGCACAGCACCGGTTACTGTAAATTCTGGCGGCGGCGGCGGCGGACCAAGCTGCGTACTGACCGTGAGTCCATCTTCCATTTCCACTGGCTCCACAGCCACTCTTACGTGGGGAGGCAGCGGTATCTCTACCGTGGATATCGATAATGGTATCGCAACAGCTACGACCTCTTCTGGATCGGTCGTAGTAGGACCGACTGCTGTCCAGAACTATACGTACACAGGAACATTTCATGCCACAAACGGCCAGACGCTCAGTTGTACAGCCACATTGGCCGTTACTGGTGGGGGAGGCGGCGGTGCTGGCGGCTGCACGAGCAATTGTGGTGGTGGCGGAGGCGGAGGTGGCGGCGGTAGCCCGCAACCCACTATTACGCTCGCAGCCCTTCCTCATATAGGCTCACAACCGCTCGCGTATCTCTATCTCTCACAGATTCCGTACACTGGCCTTGATCTTGGTCCAGTTGGAACGGTCGTCTATTGGCTTACTCTTATTCTCAGCTCACTTGCGCTCGCATATCTCGTTCTTTTCATCGCGGCGCCGTACGTGACCCGCTCGGCACAGAGCTTCGGCGCACGTGTCGTAGAGGTCTTGAATTCTGAGACGTTCGCTTCTGTACCTGCGATGGCACAGTCATACGCATCAGCAGCGCCTGAAGAGGCTTTTGCTCCGGCGATACCAATATTTGCTCCGCAGACAATACTTGAAGCGCCTCGCGGATATTCGAATTACGATGGATTCAAATCCTTCGCACACAAGGGAGCGCTCTCTATCGAGGATATTGTAAAAGGCCTCACACGTGAGCACTCGACGTCAGTCGCTCCGGTGGCAGCACCGACAGCGAACATCGAGCCGATATATGAGAATGTCGAACCGGTGTATGAGCAGGTAGAATCGATTAACGAGACTCCCGTAGCTGCTCCGTCAGTCGCAGTGGCGACAGATGTGCGCGGATTCACGTCAGCCCTTATTGAGGGAGATCGCGCTGCGGTCTTTGCAGGACTTCGTCAGCACTTGCGTGGTGGTGGACAGGCAGAGAAACTCATTTCTGCAACCGCATGCCTTCTTGATGATGTCTATCGTGCACGTATCGACGGGACGCCTTGTGACGCTGATATTGCGCGCCTCTCGGCTCGGTTCGGAACGCCAGTTCTGGAGAAACTTGTGACATCGCTTACCACGGCTATTGATTCCAGCTATACAGCTGACGTCACAGGCGCGAAGCTTGCCCTCACTCGTGCACTCGCGGTGCTCGGCGCGTAATTAGGTTTAGAACTAACGCATACAAAAAAGAATCACTTGGCGGTCGGACCGCCAAGTGATTCTTTTTACTTGGAAGCGAAGCTTCCAAGTAGTTTATGCGCGGGTCTTTATTTCTTCACTTGCACGAGCGACGAAGTCTGCGATAGGCATAGCATCGAGTTTACCGTTGTCGCGACTGTCGACTGAGACAGTTCTTGCTTCTACTTCTTCATCGCCGACGACGAGCAGATAGGGAATTTTTTCTGTCTTAGCACTTCTGATTTTCTTGCCGAGTGATTCGTTTGCGTCATCAACATCGGCGCGAATATTTGCAGTTTTGAGCATGCTCATAAGCTCGTTTGCATAGGCGACGTGCTTTTCAGAAAGAGGAATCACACGCGATTGCACAGGACTAAGCCAGAGAGGGAAGGCCCCGGCATAGTGTTCTATAAGCACACCCATAAAACGATCGGGTGAGCCTATGAGTGCTCGGTGTATCATCACGGGTGTCTTTTTGGTTCCATCCTCAGCAGTATATTCAAGACCGAAACGGCCGGGCATATTGAGATCAAGCTGAATAGTCGATATCTGCCATTCGCGTCCGATAGCGTCCACTGCCATGATATCCATTTTTGGACCATAGAACGCAGCCTCCCCCAGAGCTTCTTTGAACGACATCTTCTTCTCGGTAAGAAGTTTCCTCATTATGGATTCAGATTTTTCCCATACCGCATCCTCGCCGATATATTTCTCTTTCTTCGCAGGGTCGCGGAGCGACAGCCGTACCCAGTAGTCGATTCGGTACGTCGCAAGCGCTTTCTGAATCGCTCCAAGCACATTTGTGAGTTCGCTCTCAATCTGATCTTCTCGACAGAAGATGTGTCCGTCATCTTGAGAAAATGCTCGGAGGCGAGTGAGTCCGGAAAGTTCGCCTGGCCGTTCGTCTCGATAGAGGACGGCGAAGTCGGAGAATCGGATAGGAAGGTCGCGATAGCTCCGCGGCTCCGCGGCATATATTTGCGTATGCTGCGGGCAATTCATCGGCTTAAGGAACATCTCGTCTTCGACATACTGCGAATGTACGGTCAGCATGTCTTCTTTATATTTGTCGTAATGCCCGGAAATCTTGAAAAGCTCGCCTTTGTTTATATTTGGCGTGTGAACCTCTCCGAAACCAAGCTCAGCATTGAGCTCGCGCGAGTAATTGATAATCGCTGATCGAATGGTATTGCCCTTGGGGGTGAACATCGGCATGCCGGAGCCGACAAGATCGGAGAAAACGAGCAGGCCTTGTTCCTTTGCTATCTTGCGATGATCGCGCTTCTTCGCCTCTTCTCGCTGCGTGAGATAGGCATCTAGCTCTTCTTTGGTGTCGAAGGCGAGTCCGTAGATGCGCGTGAGCATAGGGTTCTTCTCATCGCCGCGCCAGTACGCGCCAGCGATGCGATCGAGCTTGAATGAATCGGGAGCGATATCGTGAGCAGGATGCTCCGCGTGGCCGCCGCGGCAGAGATCGGTAAAATTCCCGCACGTATAGAGCGTGATTTTCTCACCACGGCCGCTGATCTCCTCGATGAGCTCCGCCTTGAACGGATTACCGGGAAAAGCCTCGAGCGCTTCTTCTTTATTTTTTTCCTCAGAACTAAATTCTTTCCATTCTGACAGATGATTGCGCATCATCGCTTCCAATTTCGGCAGGTCTGCCTCCGACAGCTTTTCGGTGCCGAAATCGATATCGTAGTAAAAGCCCGTATCTATCGCAGGACCGAGTGTCAATTGCGCGTTCGGATATTTCTTAAGCACCGCCTGGGCGAGCAGGTGAGCGAGGGTGTGTCGTTTGTGTTCAAGAGATGCCATAGTAGGTAGTGTTGTTAAAAATAAACGCCCTCGTGATGGCATGACGAATGTCATGCACTCACGAGGGCGATCAACTAACCGCGGTTCCACCTCGATTTCTGTCCGGAAGGGCAGACGCTCTTTGTCGCTGCTTGATTGGGGCTTCCGCCGCTCTCGCCTCTGGTTGGTAGCCAAAGCAATCTCAAGCCAAGTAAGTGTATATCGGCCACATAAGGTGTCAATGCGGGTACATCGGCGAGCTTGCGTTGTTTGTATAGGTGTGGTATACATTTTCTACCTCCGGAGACTGCGTTTGGACGCTGTAACGGAGGGGCAAAACTGTTCAACTTCAATCAAGGATTCGAAATGAAACCGAACCGCTCTTTGAGGATCAATCTGGGCGTTGCCGCCAGGACCGTCGCCGAAACCGGCTTTTATTCGTTTGCCTCGAAACCGGCCATCGACGTGAGCCCGATCAGCCTGGGCGGCGCCAGCACCTCCGCCGGCCGCGGCTAACCCTGCGCTAAGCGCAGAAAGCCAAAGGCCTGGGGCATGAGCCCCACAACCGCCAACTTTGTTTGGCGGTTCGTATTTTTATACCTGAGTAGGAGACTTGACAGAATGATTAAATACGCGTATTATTTATACCAGAGTGTGAGTAGGGGTCTTGGCCTGAAAAGCTGAGCTGCTCATCATTCGGTGTTTGAAATCAAGGAGATAGTCATGAAATTCTTCGGAAATCTGTGCGCGGCCATCACGGTCGCGGTGTTTCTGTCTGCATGCGGTGGTGGTGGAGGCGGCGGGAGCGACAGCTCCTCGGTCGGCCCGACCAACCCGGTGATGGTGACCTGTCCCAATGGGACACAGGCTGCCACAGCGGCCGCCTGCCCGGTCATCACGGCGGATGTGTCGGCCCTGCAAGGTACGACACAAAGCCCGACCCTGTTCAATCAGGGCATCACCTTCCAGTTCAGCGGTTCGCTCGACCCGAGCAAAACTTCTGTGGCTTGGAAACAGGGCGACGAAGCTGTCGCCGAAACGGTCGCGTTCGCGGCCGGCAACAAGGACATGACGGTAACCCCGTCCATGCACTTGGCCTACGGAGTGACCGAGACGCTCATCATCACCACGGCCGACTCTGTCGGCCGCCCGGTGAATGTGAACTTCTCGTTCAAGACGTCTCCGATGAGCTGCGCGGATAACGCAGTGTGGTCCAATCCGGCCACGTTCTCGACGTCGGTTCAGGACTGTGTCGCGCCCATCGGCGTGCAAGCGTTGATGAATCCGGTCATGAACACCATGACCGATACCAGCTGCGCACTCACGGTCGGCGCATCGCTGTCGGCGGCCTGCAAGGCCTATGCGGCCAATGGCACGTTGGTGTTCGCGCAGACGGGTGTCACCGTAAATAGCGCGGCCATGCTGTGGTTCGCGTACTTCGACAAGGCCGGCGGGAGCAATCTCGCGCTCGTCGACGCCATGACGCAGAAAGTCGTCGGCGTCACGGTCTTGCCTGGCCCGCTTGCTTCGATCATCGGCAACCCGACCGGTGCTGCCATCCAGCTCGGCACCGTCAAGCACCAGATCGTCTGGAACGGATCTTTGATCCAGCTCAACTGATGCCCGGGGCTCCGGCCCCTTCGATACCTCGCTCTCCGGCGGGGTATCTTTCTTTTATAGCGGTTTCAATTCTTCGATCGCAATAGAAGGTTCACCATTTCGTACCGACACTTTACCTTTGATAAGCAGACACGCGTCCTGTGCGACGGTGGCGACATGCTCTTTAAATAATTTCGGGAATACCACTGCCTCGATGGAGTCAGTGGTGTCAGCGACGGTGAGGAATGCCATCTTCTCGCCGCTCTTGGTGAGGATGGTGCGCATGATCGAGACGAGCACCGGAAGGATAATCAGCATGCCGGGTTGTGGGTCTTCTTTGATTTGTTTGATAGTGAAGCGTGATTTTTTCGTAATCGCTTCATACGCATCGAGTGGATGTCCGCTTACGTAAATACCAAGCAATTCTTTTTCCCATGCGAGCTTGTCGAGGAGCGACGTTGGTTTGCCGTCTGGGATAGTGAGCGGCGCGGGAGCCATGAATGCACCGAAAAGCGAATCCTGTGGTGCAATCGCCGTGGCTTCGCGATGGAATTCAAGCATCGTCTCGATGGCGTCGAGCAGTGCGCCACGCCCGTCAGAGGAAGGACTGAGTGAATCAAGCGCACCGCACTTAATTAAGGATTCGAGCGATTTACGGTTCAGGTTTTTCGAACTGATGCGGGAAAGGAAATCAGAAAGCGATGCGAACGTACCATGCGCTGTGCGCTCTGCAATGATGGCTTCTGAAATTCCTTCACCGAAGTTCTTGATGCTCGACAATCCAAATCTGATTGCATTCCCGTGAAGCTCGTTCGACACATTCCCTTCAGGGTACGCGATTTTCTTGCTAGAAAATCGCTCAGTCCTCGCCTCGTCAGTCTGCGGGGCCCCTTCAGTGAATGTCTCTTCGCGAGCTTTTTCTTTGTGTACGACTGTGAACACTGACCCGCTCTCATTCACATCCGGCGGAAGCACAGGGATGCCCATACGCTTCGCTTCAGCGACGAAAATAGCAATCTGGTCCGTATCGCCGGAGTCTGCGGTCAGAAGCGCGGTGAGATATTCGACGGGATAATTCGCTTTCATGTAAGCAGTCTGGTACGCGACTTTGCCGTAGCTCGCTGCGTGCGCTTTGTTGAACCCATAGGCAGCGAATGGTTCGATGAGTTCCCAGATTTTTTCCGAAAGATTCTTGGAGAGCTTTCCATATTCCATAAAACCTTTGAGCAACTTTTCCTTCTCGGCCTGCATGACTTTCGGAATCTTCTTGCCCATCGCTTTTCTGAGAGAGTCAGCTTCGAGCCAGGAATAGCCGCCGAGTTTTATGGCGGTGAGGAGCACATCGTCTTGATACACGAGAATGCCGTAGGAGAAATCGAGATACTCCTTCATGCGCGGATCGAGATAATGGATGAGTTTCGGATTGTGTTTGCGCTCGATGTACTGCGGAATCGTTTCCATTGGTCCTGGGCGGTAGAGCGCAACCATGGCATTGATATCGTGGATGGTCGTCGGCTTGAGCTCTTTGAACCATCGAGTCATGCCAGAGCCGTTCAATTGGAAGGTCCCCTCGGTCTCGCCTCGCGCGAGCATTTCATACGTCCTCGTATCATCGATGGGGATGTTTTCGATATCGACGTCGACGCTCCGCGTTTGTTTGACCAGCTGCACAGCATTGGCGAGGATGGCGAGGTTCTTGATGCCGAGAAAGTCGAACTTGAGAAGGCCGACGCCGCCATACTCGTCAGTAATTGAGTACATGTCGTACTGCGTTATCAGCTTGCCGGTGCCTTTCGGGTCAGGCTGGATGGGGGACCACTCGATGAGCGGCGTCGGTGCGACGACGACGCCTGCGGCGTGCACGCCGACATGCCGCACGCATCCTTCGATGCGCTTCGCGAGGTCGAGAATCTCTTTCGCATCCTCATCCTCGTCATAGAGCGCTTTGAGGTCCGGTTCGAGCTTCATCGCGTGGTCGATGGTCATCGGCATGCCCTGCGAACCGATTGGGATGAGTTTGGCGATGCGGTCACCGATGGTATAGGAGTGGCCCAAGGCACGCGCGACATCGCGCACTGCCGCGCGCGCCATCATGGTGCCGAAGGTGCCGATCTGCGCGACATGGTCATCACCGTACTTCTGCTTGGCATATGCAATCATGTCGTCGCGGCGATTATCGGCCATATCCATGTCGATATCCGGCGCTTTCGGGCGCTCAGGGTTGAGGAAGCGTTCGAAGGGGAGCTTGTAGAACAGCGGATTCACGTTTGTGATGCCGACAAGGTACGCGACGAGGCTGCCGGCTGCCGAACCGCGCGTCGTAGTGAGGATGCCGGCGCTCTTGGCGAAGCGCAGAAGGTCGGCAACGATGAGATAGTAGACCGCGAACCCTTTATTAATGATGATGTTGAGCTCGTAGTCGATACGATCGGTCACCTCTTTTGTTTCCTCAAGGCCGCGCGTCTTTATTCCTTTGTAAGCGGTCTGGCGCAGCTCATCATCATGGGATTCGAAGCCTGGCGAGACGGGTACAGCAGGGAAGGTCCACTTGCCGAGGTCGAACGAGAGATTGCAGCGGTCAGCTATCTTCCGTGAGTTGTCGACAGCGTCGGGCGTGTCCTTAAAGAGTGCGAGAGCTTGTTTCTCGCTTATAAATGAAAAGTCTTCCTGCTCATTCCGGCCACGGCCGCCTTGCTGGATGCGGCGCAGTATCTCGGTCGCTTCGCGGTCATCAGGATTGAGATAGTAGACGTCATGCTGGGCTACGAGCGGCGTGTCCGTACCATTTGCGAGTTCAATAATTTTGCTCATGAGTTCCTCGTGCCCCGCGACTTTCGGGTGATGGGTTATCTCCAAGAAGACGTTGTTTGCGCCAAAGATAGTCTTGAGTTCGTCGAGCGATGCAGAGGCGCTTTCGATATTTCCTGCGCGCAGGGACTGAGCGATGTCGCCTGCGAACGAAGGAATAAGCGCGATAAGACCGGCGTGATGCGCGCGCAAGAGTTCTTTGTCGATGCGCGGTCGCTCAAAGAACCCTTCCACCCAAGACTTTGTGACAAGCGCGAGAAGATTTTTATACCCCTCATTGTTCTCTGCAAGAAGGACGATGCGAGAACGTTTCGTATCAATGTTCGGATCCATGTCGCGGCGGGAGCGAGGTGCGAGATAGGCGTCCACTCCGAGGATAGGCTTCACACCTGCCTTCGTGGCAGCTTTATAGAACTCAATCGCGCCGTGCATGTTGCCCGTATCAGTCAGTGCGATGGTATCCATGCCTTCTTTCTGTGCTTTCTCGACAAGCTCATCAATCTTTGGGAGCGCCTGCAAAAAGGAATAGTGGCTGTGGGTATGTAAATGGATGAAACGCGAGTCCATGGAGACAGTATACTATTATAGTCACTATGACGGATATTCAATCTAACGAGGAACAGGCAATCCAGCATCAGTATGCTGTACCGTCTGGACGGAGGTCGTTTCTCATTCGGCTCGTGCTTTCTACCGGCCTCGTTTCAACTGATAAAATGGCGGAGTATGTGCTACTTGGTATTGCGGCTATTGCTCTAGCATCTATGTTCCTGATACCCTCACTTTTTGGTAGCGGTACACATCCTCTCACGAATCAAGACATCGTGCATATCACACAACTACAGCAGGGTATACCGGCGCAGTAATATAGTATGAGCACCCGATCTCGCGGCTTCACCCTCATCGAATTACTAGTCGTAATAGCTATTATCGGAATTCTCTCCTCGGTCGTTCTAGCGTCCCTCAACACTGCGCGCGGAAAGGCGCGCGATGCAAAACGTCTTTCCGATATGCACCAAATCCAGATCGCACTCGAACTGTATTACACCAAAAATGGAAATTATCCTGCCTCAAACAATTCAGGCTGCGGCGGATGGGAATCCACTGGCTCTGACGCAACGAATAATGATTTCATATCCGCGCTTGTCGCGGATAACGACATATCCAATGGTGTCAAAGATCCTGTAGCTGCATGGGAGAGTACCTGCGGAAATTATGCCTATTACCGATATCCGGCAAATTACACTGGGTGTACGACCCCGTTTTATGTTCTTGGTATACGCGTAACGGACGGATATGGTTCGGGAAAATATCCTACAAGCCCCGGGTGGAGTTGTCCGACTCGTGATTGGCAAGCGGAATTCAGCTGGGTGTCCGGAAAATACACGCAATAAATTGCTATCATTTTATTATGAGATGGATGCTCGGGGTAGACGAGGCAGGGAGGGGACCCTTGGCGGGGCCGGTTTCAGTGGGGATAGTCGCCGTAGCAGAAGGGTTTGATGTGGCGAAGGAATTTCCCGGCGTTGCTGACTCAAAAAAGCTCAGTGAGAAAAAGAGGGAAGCACTGTATACGATGCTCAAAGCGCGCGTCGCCAAGGGCGACGCGCGCTTTGCGGTCGAATTTGAAAGCGCTGCCACAATTGATAATGAAGGTATCGCTGTTGCGGTACGCCGCGCGCTTGCGCGCGGCGTTATGTCACTTGCTCCCGATGCGGCGCTCGTGAAAATACAGCTCGACGGCTCCCTCCGCGCTCCGGTTGAATATGCGCAAGAAACTATTATTCACGGTGATTCTCTTATTCCGCTTATTTCGCTCGCGTCCATTGCCGCAAAGGTTGAGCGCGACCGCCTGATGTGCGTGCTCGCTGAAGAATACCCGCAGTACGGTTTTGAAATACATAAAGGTTACGGCACCCGTGCGCACTACGAAGCGTTGGGGGAATACGGCCTCTGTGCTATCCACCGCCGGTCATTCATTCATATTGACTGAGAGTCGAAATAAGACTACTGTATCGACTTGTGTCCAGTCATGGGGATTGGATGCAAATTGGCCTGATAAAGAAGGAGAAGGAAATGAGACAACAAAGGCAGGAGGCGTCAGTGCAACAAGAATTGGCGCCACCGCAGCGGTTGCGGTCACAACAGAAGCAGACAGGTAGTTGTGCGGTCTGCGAACATGAGGGCATGGATGAATGTCCGCACCGAGAAGAAGGCAGAACGACCTGCAAGTCTTTCGAACCTTCGGGCTCTAGCTATTGCGCTTAGCTACCAACAAATAGCGCGTCCACGCCGCCCGCACATGGGTGGCGTTTGAATTTATCCACGACTGTCTATTGACTTTATCCTGAAATAAGATAGCATATCACCTATCTAGCCCTTAGGGGTCAGATATCAAGCGGTTTCAAAAACGGAACGGAGAACAACGAATGTTGAAAATCGTACTGCTTACGGCAAAAAGCTCAGTTGCCGAGGCGAGACAAATGCCGCAGAGTGTCGCGACAAAACGCACGATGCAAGGCATCATCGCACCGATGATGTGGTTGCCGGAGATCCTGGCGGCCATGAAGAGAAAATCTGAGCAAAAAAACCCTCGGCCTTAACGCTAGGCAAAGGGCACCACCGCCACCTCATGAGGGTGGCGTTTTGTATTTTTATATCGTCTGTGGTAGGGTTGACCCATGTCAATTCGAATGCGCCACACCCGCGGGCACACCAATAACCGCCGATCGCACCATGCGCTCGTCGCTACAAGCGTGGTCACTGATAAGGAAACCGGTAATCTCCGCCTCCCTCACCGACTCGACGAGGTCACCGGCATGTACCGTGGCAAGCAGATTGCGGCTCCGCGCAAAGTGCGTGTCGCAGAAAAGAAGCTGAAAGGTCCATCTACTGAGCCAGTAGCACCTCATGTCCATGAGCATGCACACGAGGACCATGTGAATGCAGACGTCAAAGCTGCGAAGGGAGTGTCTGGAAAGGTAGCGACCGGCGGACGACCAAAGGCTCGATCTGGTTTCGGCGGCGGCGTGTAGAGCCGTCCAAAAATCTCATCTGCTTCGTTACGGGTCCCTCTCACTCACTTCGCCGTACCCTCTAGTACGTCTGCGTTCGCTCGCATCCCGTGCCTTGCATCTGAAGATTTTTTAACAGGCTCTCGATTTCAATAGTTATTCAGAGAAAATTCCGCGGGCATGCTTGCATGCCCGCGGAATTTGCTATACTACCGGCACAGATCTTTTCATGGCTAATCGACACCTTGCACGTTCCGTCGTCCTGCAAACACTCTTCGAGTGGGACACCACAGGTGTATCAGCGAAAGAAGCTGAGACCATTCTCGCGCGTAATGCAGCTGAGTTCGGCGGGGAAGATGTCGACCACCCATTTATGGACAGTCTCCTCAGCGGTGTGCTCGCAAAGAAAGAAGACATCGACCTGGTCATCGCCAAGGCAGCGCCCGAATGGCCGCTTGAACGCATCGCACCGGTTGACCGCAATATCTTGCGTCTCGGCCTCTACGAACTTCTCTTTGCTGACCGTGCGCAAGTCCCAGCAAAGGTCGCTATCAACGAAGCTATTGAGCTCGCGAAAACATTTGGCGGCGACTCCTCCGGCCGCTTCGTGAACGGCGTGTTAGGTGCGGTCTATAAAGAGCTTGGTGAACCTGGTAAAGATGAGCAGAGCAACAAGAAAAGTAGTAAAATGAAGTACGAAGATATGCCCCTACAACGTCTTGGTGGTGCGGTGGTCTACTGTAAGCACGATGGGCAATACTATCTCGCACTCGTGCATGACGTGTTCGGGCACTGGACGCTCTCCAAGGGAAAGATTGGCGACAACCCCGCAATCGCAGATGAGACCGCCGAGCAGGGAACGATTCGCGAAATAAAAGAAGAGATGGGCATTGATATCGTCATCGAGGAGAAAATCGGTGAAAATGAGTATGTCGCGTCGCACCCTGAGCGCGGGAAATACCGAAAACATGTCATTTACTTCCTCGCTAAGGCCGAGTTCGAGCCACTGCAGCTGCAAAAAGGAAAGGGCGGACTCGACGACACCAAATGGTTCCGCCTCCAGGACATTGTTGACCTTAATTTCTATGATGATATGCTCCCCATCGTTACGGCAGCAGTCCAAAAGCTTCTCGACCGTTCCTCTTCCACGAAGTAGGTATCGTGTTTGCTACCGGCCTCGCAGCGATAAACGCATTTTCTTGTCAGCTCCGCAAGGCTGCGCGAAAATGGCGTATCGCGTCTCCGGTCTAGCGCAAACACGATACCTACTTCGCGTTTCGTCCTTGTGATATCCTTGAGCCATGCCTGATTTCTCACCTCTTCAACAACGCCTCAATCATTCGTTTACGAAACCCGACCTTTTGGTCGAGGCGTTGACGCACCGTTCCTATTTGAACGAGCATCGCGACTATAGCGGCAGCCATAACGAGCGGCTCGAGTTTTTGGGCGATGCGGTACTCGAGCTTGCGGTCACCAATTTCCTTTTTAAGAGATTCCCTGCAAAGCCTGAAGGCGAACTCACGAGCTATCGCGCCGCGCTCGTAAACACGGTCTCGCTCGCTGAGACGGCACAGACGCTCAACATCAATGAGTTCCTTCTGCTCTCGAAAGGAGAGTCAAAAGATACTGGCCGCGCGCGCGATGTGATACTCGCGGATGCATTCGAAGCTATCATCGGCGCTATCTATCTTGATGCGGGCTATGACGCGGCTGAGACATTTATTACGAACACTCTCTGCAATAAGATTGACGACGTCATCGCGAAGCGCTCCTATCAGGATGCGAAGAGTCGTTTCCAGGAAATCGCTCAGGAGAAACGAGGCCTCACTCCGGCGTACACGACACTCTCTGAAGTCGGTCCTGATCACGCAAAGGTGTTTACCGTCGGTGTCTTTATCGGTACTGCAGAAATCGCACGCGGGGAAGGGCAGAGTAAACAGGAAGCAGAGCAGAAAGCCGCTGAAGCGGGACTCGACAAAATGGGATGGTAGTGGCATAGTACTGTCGGATGACGTGCGAGAGGTCGCACGTTGCCATTGAACTTCACAAAGAGGAGAAGAACATGCCCACGATGTACAGTCTGTGGAGAGCGAGCACGATAGTCTTCGTGCTTCAGTTGGCAATGGGTCTGTCGCTGTTCGCCGAGACCGGGAACGCCCCGATGTCCGCTATCTGCGTCGGGCTCGTTACCCTGTTGGTCGTGAGCGGCTTTTTGGGTGACGACGTGGCCCGCATGATCGGTGACGATATCCAGATGGTCTCGGTCCCGGCAATTCCTGCAACAGGAATTGTTCTCTTCTTGACCATACCGAAGAAAGATCTCTGGGATCTCGTCGGTGGGCTTGTCTCCCTGATTCTTGCGTTCCTGCTCACGTCTACGATAGCGCTTGTCATAATGCGTGGACGCAAAGGATCAATGCTGCCGTGCTTCATCGCGGTCCTTCCGCTCGGTCTCGGCACCATCATCGGTGGGGCACTTTTGCTCTATGGTCGCTTATTCGAAACAGCCAACCCGACGAGCACGTGACGCAATTCGCACATTTTGTGCAACGCCCCCACTCCATAGTGGGGGCGCAACTTTTTATATGAGGCTCGCCCCGTTAGATAATTTGTCCCATTTCGTGACGCACTATCGTTTCGCTTCCATATCTAACGGGGTATACTTTAACTAATGTTGAAGCGTCTCGAGATTGTCGGGTTTAAATCTTTCGCGAAGAAAACCACCATGGACTTCGTGAATTCGACAACGGCTATCGTCGGTCCGAACGGGTCCGGGAAGTCGAATGTCGCAGAGGCGTTCCGCTTCGCGCTCGGCGAGCAATCGATGAAGAGTATGCGCGGCAAGCGCGCCGAGGACCTCATCTGGGGCGGCTCGCATCTTATGCCTCGCGCGAACCGCGCGGCTGTCGTCATTGTGTTTGATAATTCGCGCCGGCAATTCAAGATAGATTTTGATGAAGTCGCTATTGAGCGTGCGGTCTTCCGCGACGGCACAAGCGAATACTCAATCAATGGTTCGCGAGTTCGATTGCGCGATATCGAAGAACTTCTCGCGAGTGCGAATATCGGTGAGACCGGTCACCACATCATTTCTCAGGGAGAGGCAGACCGCATCCTGCTCGCGTCTCCGCGCGAGCGCCGCGCGATGCTTGAGGATGCGCTTGGGCTCAAAATGTATGAGTTCAAGAAGAATGAAGCGATACGGAAGCTTGAGAAGACCGATGAGAATATCGCACAAGTGAATTCGCTCCGCCGCGAGCTTGCGCCGCACTTACGTTTCCTTGAGAAGCAAGTCGAGAAGATTGAGCGAGCTGATGGAATGCGTACCGAACTGGTGAGTCTCGCTCAGACCTATTTCGCAATCGAGGATGCGTATCTCGCACAGGAACATGTCAAAGTTGTAGAAGAGAAGCGTGGTGCGGCTGATCGGCTTGCGGTCGCTACTGCTGACTTGGCACAGATAGAAGAGCGCGTCACGACAGATGCGGAGGGCGTGACGAGACTCGACCTCGTGCGCAGAACCGAGCGAGACTTGGAACGGCTGAGCAATGAGCGCGAGACGCTCGCACGCGAGATAGGTCGCGTCGAGGGTGCGCTTGCCGCAGCGAAGGAACGTAGTCAGCGCGTCGCTCGAGAACCGTATGCGAAAGTGCCTCGCGAGGACCTCTCTGCGCTTGCACGGGAAGTAGAACAGCAAGTGCGGGAGGCTGCCACGCCTGAAGCGATACATGCAGCGCTCACCTCGGTTGGGAAACTCATCAAGATATTCGTTGACCGTTTTGTCGGGCCTTCTGACGATCTGTTGGCTGACGAAGAACGTGCAGCGTATGCGCTTGAGAACGAACACAAGGAACTTCTGACCAAAGAAGCACGACTCGCCGAGGAACACGAACGGACGAAATCAGCGCTCGCTCGCGCTCGCGAAGCGCTCACTGCTCATGATGAGACTGGTCGAGAGATGCGCCGGCGCATTCTCGATTTGGCGCAGTCCAAGGCGCACGAAGAGAATGCTCTTTCAGCAGCTGCAGCGCGAGAACGCGAACTCACGATGCTCGCGGGCGCGCTTGATCGAGCGAAAGCTGAAGCGGGCGCACTCGCTGGTATGGCAGCACTCTCGTATCAGCCGCTCACTGCTCTGCCAGGAGAATCTCGCCAAGCGCAGGAAGATCGCAAGCGCTCGCTTGAGCGCATACAGATACGCCTCGAAGAGGCGGGCGGGACGGGTGAAGATATCCGGCAGGAACATAAGGAAGTGAGGGAACGCGAAGCGTTCCTCGCGACTGAACTCGAGGATCTTTCAAAGTCAGCGGCAGGACTCCATGCGCTCATAGACGATTTGGATACGGAACTCGCTAAGCATTTCTCGGAAGGGCTCGCGCTCGTGAATGCGTCGTTCGGCGAATACTTCTCGCTCATGTTCGACGGTGGTGGTGCGCGCCTCGCACTCGAAGAACCGGAAGATGATACTGAGCTTGAGGGCGAAGAGGATGATGAACCGAAAGCGAAAGAACGACCAGGTATTGAAATCGCGGTGAATCTGCCGAAGAAGAAAGTGCGCGCCTTGATGCAGCTTTCAGGAGGCGAGCGCGCACTCACGTCCATCGCGCTTATATTTGCGATGAGCCAAGTGAATCCGCCGCCATTCCTCATCCTCGATGAGACCGACGCGGCGCTCGACGAAGCGAACAGTCGCCGCTATGGCGATATGATTGAGAACCTTGCGAAGAAGTCGCAGCTCATCGTCATCACGCACAATCGCGAGACCATGAGCCGTGCGGGCATCCTCTACGGCGTAACGATGGGCAACGACGGGGTAAGCAAGTTGCTATCTGTAAAGTTTGATGAGGCTGTGAGTGTCGCAAAGTAAGGCCTGCCCCGTAGCCAACGGCGAAGCACGTTGTGGTACTGAGGTGAAGTTTGACGAGGCCGTTGCGGTAGCAAAATAGGTGTATAATTTCCCCATTAACCAAATTATTCTTATCCATGTCCACAGAAGGCCCAGGGAAGAACTATAGTCCAGAAGAGATAGAGGCGTTTGAAAAAACGCGCATTCAAGACCCCGAACAGGCGCAGGAGATGGCAAACATGTTGCGGGTGAGAGTAGGTGAAGAGGCTCCCGTCGCTGAAGATTATGATCGGGCTCTTGCATACCTAGACGAACTTGAAGAAGAATCGAAACTCAATTCGGAGTCAGTTGATAAGGTGACGAAGCCACTCCGGAACGTTCTCGCGGGAATTGTTGTTGCTGGAGGAACTGCAGGCGAGTTGCTTGGACTCGCACTTCTGAATCTAGGAACCCATGTCGGCATGTATCCGAAATCAATAAGAGAGGAAGATCGCCGTCGCTTGGTTGAGAGAATAAAACAAATTCCAGCAGATTTTAAATCACATAGTGATAACTTGTCATCGGCTCGAGAGCTGCTAGAGAAATGGAAAGAGGAAGCAGAAGCAATTCACAAGAAATAATCTTTGAAGGAGTAGAAAATAGACAAACCGCCCCACGAAACCGTGAGGGCGGTCCGACCGCCAAGTAAACCTTGCTCGTTGGTGGTTCTATGTGTATGTGGTATATCTAGCGTCAGGTGAATCGCGCTGTGCGAGTCACGATCAACAAAGGAGACTTCCATGGTGATACCGCCCCCGAGATCTAAACCTCCGACTGAACGGACCAAGACGCTGTACTGCTCGTTTTGCGGACAGTCTCAGTACGAGGTCAAGAAGATGGTCGCCGGCCTGTATGTGTACATTTGCGACGAGTGCATCGCGCTCTGCGCCAGCATCGTCGCTGCCGAAGACGCAGTTTCCCCCGACGACCTCGAAAGGTCAGGCTAAACCGCCCCACGAAACCGTGAGGGCGGTTCGTGTTTTATGCCGATCAACTTGGAGGAAAGGCCTCCAAGTTGTTTTTATGCGACAGGGACGAAGTCGAGTTCTTTTTCTGCGATACGCGCTCCGGTCAGTTTGACCTTGATAGGATCGCCGAGGCGATAGCTCTTACGCGTGCGCTTGCCGAGGAGTTGATAATTCTTTTCATCGTATTCGAAATAGTCATCGCCGACATCGTGCACGCGTATCATGCCGTCGGCATGAGTCGTCTTTTCCTCGACGTAGAGCCCGCGCTCAGTGACGCCTGAAATGACAGCATCGAACGTCTCACCGATTCGGCCGGCGAGGAACTCGACCTGTTTCATCTTTATAGAATCGCGCTCGGCGTCAGCAGCAGCGACTTCGCGCTCGGACGCATGGAGGGCGAGCTTATCGAACATTTGCATTTCTTCGGCAGTGATGGAATCGCCACCAGCGTGGGACTTTATCAGTCGATGAATGATGAGGTCAGGATAGCGTCGGATAGGCGACGTGAAGTGCGTATAGAATTCGAAGGCGAGGCCGAAGTGCCCGATGTTGCGCGTCGTGTAAATGGCCTTACTCATTGAGCGAAGCGCTGCCATCTTTACCAGATATTCCTCAGGCTTTCCTTTCACCGCTTCGAGAAGCTTATTGAGCTCGGCGCCGGTCACTTTGCCGCTACCAGATGTCTGCAAATGGTAACCCATGACGCGGAGGAGATTCGCAAGGTTCTCAATGCGATCAGTGTCAGGCTCGTCATGCACGCGATAGAGCGAAGCGAAGTTCGCTCCGCCATCTGCAGTGAGTTTCGCGAGATGCTTCGCGACAGATTCGTTTGCGAGCAGCATGAAGTCTTCGATAAGGAGGTTCGTATCTTTACGCTCCTTGAGACGGATAGCGATAGGATGGCCTTCGGCGTCGAGCTCCACTTTCACTTCGGCAGTATCAAATTCGATAGCGCCTTTGGCTGCGCGCTTCGCGCGGATTTTCTTGGAGAGTGCGAGAAGAGTCGAAAGTTCCGTATGCAAATCGCCCGAACCAGCATCGAGCACCTCTTGTGCATTTTCATAGGTAAACCGTTTATCAGAATGGATGACGGTCTCGCCAAACCATTCGTTAAGAATATTTGCATCGGCATCGAGCGTGAAAACCGCCGAGACAGCGAGGCGGTCTTCATTAGGATTGAGCGAACAGAGGTCAGTCGAGAGAATGTGGGGGAGCATCGGGATAGTCCGGTCTACGAGGTAGACGGATGTGGCGCGTTCCCGTGCTTCCTTATCAAGCTCGTTCCCGGGCCTCACGAAAAACGATACATCAGCGATATGTACGCCGACCTCGATAGTCCCATCAGGAAGTTTCTGTACGGAAAGCGCGTCGTCGAAATCTTTTGCATCATGCGGGTCGATGGTGCAGGTTGTGACATTTCTGAAATCACGGCGCTTCGGATTCCTCGCTTCCTCAGCGAGTTGTGCTCGGCCGTGTTCCTCGAGCGCCTTTGCTTCTGCTATGACGCCGGGAGGGAAGTCAGACGAGAATCCCTGCCCGAGCGCAAGTGAGCGCATCTCAGTCTCATGCACACCAGCTGCGCCGATGACTTCTTCAATCGTGCCAAGTGGATAGTCCTTATCGGCATCCCAGCTCACCAGTCGTACCAGCGCTTTATAGCCGAGCGGCGCATCGCCGCGGTCCTTTATAACGATGGGCACATACATCTTCTTGTAGTCTGGTTCGAGGAACGTCATACCGTCTTGTTCAATAAGAGTACCGACGAACGTCTCTCGTGCGCGCGAGACTATCTCGACCACTTTTCCAGCAGCGCGTGCTGGCATGCGGCCTGACGGGTCGCGATACTCACCCATAGGGGTTACCTTCACGATGTCGCCCGAAAGCGCGTGAGTGGTCCATTCTGGCGGTATGAGAAGGTCTTCCTTGTCCTCGCCAATGGCGAAAAAGCCGAAACCCTTGCGGGTCATTGTAATAGGACCCTCGTATAGTTGTGTGTCTGACATTTCCTCCACTGTAGCCCCGTTACAAATCAAAGTAAATGGCGCATCTGCAATATCTTTCTACACTGCCTCTACTATGCGAGATTTGTAACGGGGGTACCAGATCCTCCTCCGAACGAGTGTCCATATCAAGTCCTCGATGCTATAGTTAACGGGCGCAGTCCCCTCTGCGCAGTTTCTTCATTTCTTCATTGAAATTTGCGGCCACTTCGGTGGCCGCCTTTTTTATTTGCGGTTTTAGGCCGATTCTGGTAATGTGCTGCTACATGTTGATGATTCGATTCCAACGCATCGGCCGGACCAATGATCCGGCATTTCGCATTGCCGTCCTTGAGAAGACTCGCGCTGCAAAGGCAGGGAGCATTGTCGAACTTCTCGGCACCTACAATCCCCGCAGCAAGGCGCTCACCCTCAACGAAGAGCATGTGAAGGAATGGATTGCTAAGGGTGCACAGCCGACCGACTCTATCCGCAACCTCCTTATCAATAAGGGTGTCATCGCTGGTAAGAAAGTAAATGTGCTTCCCAAGAAGACTCCTCAGAAAGATGAGGCTGCAGAAGCCAAGGCCGCAGCAGATGCGAAGGCAGCCGAAGAGGCCGCAAAGGCTGCCGCAGCCGCAGCAGCTATGCCGACCGAGGAAGAAGTTGTTGCTGAGGCTCTTCCGGCCGAAGCTGCTCCCGAGGCAGTTGTTGAAGAGACTCCCGCAGCGTAACTCCACCGCCGTTGGCGGTCATAACCAATATCCCTACCATGGAACCAGATCAAGCATTTCTCGAATATGCAGTGAAGGCGCTCGTCGACCATCCTGAGTCGGTCGAGACGACGCGTACCATTGATCAGATGGGTGTATTGCTCACTCTCGCGGTCCATCCAGAGGACATGGGAAAAATCATCGGCAAGAGCGGCAAGACCGCTGAAGCGCTCCGTATCCTTCTGCGCGTAGTTGGCATGAAAGGGAATGCACGAGTCAATCTCAAGATAAATGAGCCCATGGGCGGTCAGCGCCTATCTGCTCCATCAGTCGAACCTGAAATGAAGACAGTTGACCAGGTAGTCGACGAGCTATAGTCGTGAAGTTCCATCTCATCACACTTTTTGAAGAAGCATGCGATGCCTATCTTTCGGCGTCGATCGTCGGCCGTGCGCGCAAGGAGAAGAAGATTTTCGTAACGTATCAGACCCCGCGCGATTTTGTAGATAACAAATGGGGCAAAGTAGATGAACGTCCGTATGGCGGCGGCCCAGGCATGGTGATGACCGCTCTTCCTGTCGTGCGCGCCGTAGAGAAGAGTCTGAAGACTCGCACCAAGGGCGCGCGCAAGCAGATAATCGTATGGTTTAGTCCGAGCGGGAAGCAGTTTACGAACAAAGACGCGGATGCGCTCGTAAAATACGACGATGTCGTGCTCGTGTGCGGCCGCTACGAGGGTATCGATGAACGCGCGAGGAAGATGCTGAAGACCATTGCGACGGTAAAAGAGTTCGCTGTGGGCGAAGCGGTGTATACCGGCGGGGAAGTCCCAGCGCTCGCCATTGTCGACGCGGTTACGCGCAGGCTTCCTGGCGTACTCGGCAAAGACGCATCAGTGGAGGAACGCCGCATTGCTTCGAGCGCGGTCTACACTCGTCCCGAAACTATTTTGTACAAAGAAAAGAAATATAAAGTCCCCAAAGTCTTGCAAACAGGTCACCATGCGAACATTGACGAGTGGAGGAAGAATAAGTAAGGTTTCAATCAACGTCGCTTGTTCATTCAATCTTGGCAAGCAGGTTCGCGACGTTACTGCGGGCTCAAGGATGAATCATGAAGGAAGTTTCTGTTTTCCATGGGACTGGCAATCCTCACCGCGCAGCGTTGCAAGGTGCACTTGCTGCAGCGAAGAATCGTCCTACGAGGGTCTATCGGGTGCAGATCGTAGGTCCGGTGTCGTACGTGTTTACGACGACATCGAAAGACGTCTTCCTGTGGTTCGGTATTCTGGGTACCAAAACCCTCCGCATCTTCGGCTGGTTTCTCGGCGAGGAGTTCAAGGATGGGGGGAGTGAGCTTCTGCTCAGTGTTGAGTCCCAAGAGCGGAAAGATGTGCATCTGGTCACGCTAACGCACCCCGAGGAGTACGTGTTGAACTTTACGTTCTCGCCAGTACATTGAGCATCTCGCGGCACTAGCCGCTCGCAACGAGAAGTCGCCTGCTGGCGGCTTTTCTTTTTGCCTCAACTTTGAGGCAAGGCCTCCAAGTAATGGACACTCAGCACATTCAGCGGTATTGTGCGCACGGTCCAGAGTTCGGCGCCACGGCGCCTCTTCACAGGAGAACGGAACATGAGTGCACGCGACAGGAAGTTGATCGCCCAAGGAGTGGCAGTGGCGCGATCCATGAAAGGAAAGCGTCCTCATCTGGCTGAGTTGGCCAGGCAGCTGGGGATGTATTTCGAACAGCTTACGGACGAGCGTCTCAACGCGCTGTACCAGAAGCTCTTTGTCGAAGGGTGGGCGGAGCCCGAACCGTTGCCGCTCTCGACCAGGAATGCAATCGAGCATGTGAAGCGCCTGGTCATGAGTGCTGTGGGCGAAGAGCAGCTCTCGCGCGAACGTGGGTGGTTTGACAAGTTGAACCATCCGGATTCCAGTGTTCGTCGGTTGTCCGACGCTTATCGCACTTATCCCTCCATACGGGACGGTGAGTCAGGCGACTGACCTGAGGAGTTGCTCGCAGACCCGTGCCGCACGGAGGACGAGAGCCGTCTTCGGGCGGCTTTTCTTTTTACAGACAACCAACCAACTGGCAACTGGAACCATGGGAGTATTTCGTAAATACCCCCATGAGATATACCTCATGGGGAGATGAACCCATAGGGGGTTTCGTAAACCCCCTATGGGTGGTAGAGGAGGAGAATCGCGGGATTATCCCCAGGAAGAGCAGTTGGCAGCTCCAAAGGGGGTTGCGCCCGAGGGGGCTGGTCTGATATAGTGAACCCCTAAGATACGACTGAGTAACGGAGGGCTGGGCGAGATACATACGGGAGTCAAAGAAAAACGCATAAGCGCAAGCGGATTTATTTCCGTGCGTTCGCATTTGTATATAGGAAGAAGACTTTATTTACCCACTTCACGCCACCAGACATGCGCAAAAACCTCGTACAAAAGACCTTCGGTGCGTACAAAGCGCCATCCGTTCCGTTCCCGGACTTCGTTGGTCACCAGCGCAGTTCATTTGACTGGCTCCTCAAGGACGGGCTCATGGAGCTCTTCAAGGAGTTCTCGCCAATCACCGACTACTCCGGCAAGAAGTTCGAACTGCAGTTCGAGAGTTTTGAAATCGGCGAGCCGAAATTCGACGAGGCATTCGCCCGCGAAAATATCCGCACCTACGAGGCGCCTATCAAGGCGACGGTGAAGCTCATCAACAAGACATTCGGTTCAGAGAAGCGTCAGGAGATTTTCCTCACTGACATGCCGATGATGACACCGCACGGCTCATTCGTCGTGTCTGGCGTCGAACGCGCAATCGTCCCGCAGCTCGCTCGCAGCTTCGGTGCATTCTTCGTGTCCGAACTCATCCGCGGCAAGCAGTTCTTCGGTTCGAAGATTATCCCGCTTCGCGGCGTATGGATCGAGATCGACTCAGAAGCAGACGGCGCGCTCTTCATGAAGATCGATCGCAAGCGCAAGTTCCCTATCTCTCAAATTTTGACCGTCTTTGGCGGCGGCATTGGTGCTGACACGCTCAAGCACTTTGCGAAGGACCCTCTCGCACTCGAGGCGATGAAGGCAACGATCGTCCACGACGAAGCGAAATCGATTGAGGAGGCATATGTCGAGATACACCGCCGCATGCGCGACGGTGACCTTGCCACGCCTGAGAACGCGAAGAACTTCGTGCAGTCGCTCTTCTCCGTTGATCGCTACGACCTCGGCCGCGTCGGTCGCGCACGTCTCAACTCTCGCTTCGGACTTCCGACTACCGAGAAGGCACTCGACAAGCGTACGCTCACGCTCGCAGATTTCGTGCGCATCATTTCAGAAATAGTCCGACTCAATGCTGACCCATCAGCGCGCCCAGACGACATCGACCACCTCGGCTTCCGCCGCGTGCGTTTCGTCGGCGAACTTCTCCAGGCCCGCATGCGCGTTGGTATGAGCCGCATGAAGCGCAACATTCAGGATCGCATGTCGACCATCGAAAGTGAGACCACACTCCCGATGGCGCTCGTGAATCCGCGCCCATTCCATGCATCCGTGCATGAATTCTTCACGGCCAACCAGCTCTCTCAGTTCATGGACCAGCAGAACATCCTTTCTGAGCTCGAGAACATGCGCACGTTCTCAGCACTCGGTCCTGGCGGCCTCACTCGTGAGCGCGCCGGTTTCGAAGTGCGCGACGTGCATCCATCCCACTACGGACGCCTTTGTCCGATTCATACGCCAGAAGGCCAGAACATCGGTCTCATCCTCCATATGGCGACTCATGCTCGTACAAACGACTTCGGCGTCATCGAAACTCCGTATGTCCGCGTGAAGAGTGGCAAAGTCACTGAGGAGATCGTCTACCTCAACGGGCTTGATGAAGAGATTGAGATGATTGCGCATGGCGCAACACCAGTCGACAAGGATGGCCGTATCGTTCCTGATTCAGTAGAGGCTCGCTACAAGGGCGACCCTATCATCGTTCCGCGCGAACAGATCACACTCATGGACGCCTCGACCTATCAGATGTTCTCCGTCGCGACCTGCATGATTCCGTTCGTCGACCACGACGACGCGAACCGCGCACTCATGGGTAGCAACATGCAGAAGCAAGCAACACCGGTCCTCATCCCTGAGGCACCGCTCGTTGCCACTGGCATTGAAGCACCGGCAGCACGCAGCACTGGCCGCCTCGTCCTTGCTATGGAAGCTGGTGAAGTCACCTATGTCGACGCACGCAAGGTCGTCGTCGAGAATAAGGAAGGGAAGAAGAAAGACTATCACCTCCAGGGCATCACGCAGACCAACCAGAACTCGACATTCATGCAGCGCCCATCCGTGCTGCTTGGCGACAAGGTGAAGAAAGGCGATGTACTCGCTGACAACTCTTCGACCGACCAGGGCCAGCTCGCGCTCGGTCAGAACGTACGTGTCGGCTTCATGAGCTGGAACGGCGCGAACTACGAAGACGCCATCATCATTTCAGAACGTCTCGTTGAGGAAGCGAAGTTCACGACCGTCCACATTGAGGACTTCGAATGCGTCGTGCGCGACACTAAGCTCGGTCCCGAGACGACAACGCACGACATCCCGAACGTCGGCGAACTTCGTTTGAAGAATCTCGACGAAGAGGGTGTCATTCGCATCGGCGCTGAAGTGCGCCCAGGCGACATCCTTGTCGGCAAAGTAACGCCGAAAGGCGAGACGCAGCTTACGCCGGAAGAGCGCCTCTTGCGCAGCATCTTCGGCGATAAGGCAAAGGACGTGAAGGACACCTCGCTCCGCATGGAAGGCGGCAAGCGCGGTCGCGTCATCGGCGTACGCGTCTTCTCTCGCGAGAAGGGCGATCAGCTCGAGACGGGCATCATCAAGAAGATGGTGGTCACGGTTGCGCAGGTGAGAAACGTCAGTGTCGGCGACAAGCTCGCCGGACGCCACGGTAACAAAGGTGTTATCTCCCGCGTGCTTCCTGTCGAGGACATGCCGTATGACAAGGACGGAAATCCTATCGACATCATCCTCACACCGCTCGGCGTGCCAAGCCGTATGAATCTCGGACAAATCCTCGAGATGCACCTCGGTCTCGCGGCGCACTCGCTCGGTTACCAGGCAGTCGTACCGCCGTTTGCTGGCGCAACACCGGATGAAATCCGCGATGAGCTCGAAGCCGCTGGCTACGAGCGCACTGGCAAGATGCAACTCTTCGACGGCCAGACCGGAGAAGCGTTCGCACAGACTATCGCCGTCGGGTACATGTACATCTTGAAACTCCATCACATGGTGGAAGACAAGATTCACATGCGTTCCATCGGTCCGTACAGCCTCATAACGCAGCAGCCACTCGGCGGCAAGGCACAGAACGGCGGTCAGCGTTTCGGCGAAATGGAAGTGTGGGCGCTCCTCGGATACGGTGCTGCCTATACGCTCCGCGAAATGCTTACTATCAAGTCAGACGATATCCAGGGCCGCTCAGCAGCCTTCGATGCGATCGTGAAGGGCGAGCCAATCAGCCATACCGGCACGCCAGCATCGTTTGCCGTGCTTACCAACCAGATCCGCGGCCTCGCGCTCGATGTCGAGCCGATGAATCTCCCGCCAGAACCGGAAGCATAATTTATTAATCCTTTCTTCTACCACTATGGCATTCACCCCAAGAAAACTTCCGCCGCGCGACACCTGGAACGGACTCCGTCTCACGCTCGCATCCCCTGAGCGCATCCTCGCGTGGTCCTCTGGCGAAGTCACCAAGCCTGAGACCATCAACTATCGCACGCAACGTTCTGAGAAGCACGGACTCTTCGATGAGAAGATATTCGGTCCAGAGAAAGACTACGAGTGTTACTGCGGAAAATACAAAGGCATCCGGTACAAGGGCATCGTCTGCGACAAGTGCGGTGTCGAGATCACTCGCTCCATCGTTCGTCGCGAGCGCATGGGCCACATCGAGCTCTGCACACCAGTCGCACATATCTGGTTCCTCCGCTCAGTGCCGAGTCGCATGGCGCTTCTCCTCGGTGCATCTGCAACCGACATCGAGAAAGTCGTCTACTTCGCAGGATATATCGTGACGAAGATCGCGGATGACGAAAAGAAGCGTCTTCTTGCTGAACTTGATAGCGAGTACAAGTCGAAGTACAAATCACTCGGTTCCGACAAAGAGCGCGACACGCTCAAGGAGAAGATGACCATCACCAAGAACGAGATCGAAGGTCTCATTGTCGGCAAGATTCTCGATGAACTCGAGTATCACCGTTTCTCCGTGAAGTACGGAGGCCTGTTCGAGGCCCGCATTGGCGCCGAAGCCATCTACGATCTCTTTACGAAACTCAATCTCAAGGAGCTTGAAGCAACACTCGCAGCTCGCTATGAGACTGCTGGCGCCGCTGAACGCGAGAAGCTCGCAAAGCGTTTGTCGCTCATCGCCGGACTCATCGCTTCGGGTGTCCGCCCAGAGTGGTTCTTCCTCACGCGCATCCCCGTTATTCCGCCGGCACTCCGCCCAATGGTCGCGCTTGAAGGCGGCCGCCATGCGACGTCCGACGTGAACGACCTCTATCGCCGCGTCATCAACCGGAACAATCGTTTGAGAAAGCTCATCGATATCCACGCGCCGGAAGTCATCTTGCGCAATGAGAAGCGCATCCTTCAGGAAGCTGTTGATGCACTCCTCGACAACTCGATTCGTAAGAGCGGCGCATCTGCTGGCGCACTCACGGCCGCACAGCGCCGTCCGCTCAAGTCGCTCGCTGATTACCTCAAAGGTAAGCAGGGTTACTTCCGCCAGAATTTGCTCGGTAAGCGCGTCGACTACTCCGGTCGCTCCGTGATTGTCGTCGGCCCTGACCTCGAACTCGATGAGTGCGGTCTGCCGAAACACATGGCGCTCGAGCTCTTCCGTCCGTTCGTCATCGCTGGACTCCTTGACCGCGAACTCGCATTCAACATCCGTGGCGCTGGCCGCTTGATTGAAGACGGTGTTGCTGAAGTGTGGGAAATTCTCGAAGAAGCTATTAAAGGGAAGTACGTACTCCTCAACCGCGCTCCGACGCTTCACCGCCAAGGCATCCAGGCATTCCGCCCGCGACTCATCGAAGGCGATGCTATCCAGCTCCATCCGCTCGTCTGTAATGCGTTCAACGCGGACTTCGACGGCGATCAGATGGCTGTCCACGTGCCACTCTCTGAAGAGGCGCAGTGGGAGGCAAAGAACATCATGAGCGCCAACAAGAACATCTTGAAGCCAGGTTCTGGCGACATGATTGTGCTCACGGGCAAGCCGCTCGACATCATTCTTGGCGTGTACTGGCTCACGAAGGCAGTCGAAGGAGCAAAGGGCGAAGGAACCTTCCACTCATCCCCGAACTCAGCTATTCTCGTATCTGAATACGACGGTATCGATCGCCGCGCCAAGGTGATGGTATTGCCGGTGCCGGGAAAGGAAAAGTACAAGATGTTCGATGGACATCCGTTTGAGACGACCGTCGGTCGCCTCCTCTTCAATACCGTCCTCCCGACCGACTATCCGTATGTCAACGAGACCATCACTAAGAAAGTGCTCGCGCGCATCGTCACTGACTGTATCGCTCGCTATGGCCTCGATGCTGTTCCAGCCATTGTGAACAAAGTGAAGCGCTTCGGCTTCGACTATGCGACGCGTTCAGGCGTCTCGTGGGCTATCGACGATGTGTCCGTGCCAGAAGGCAAGAAGAGCATCATCGCTGAGGCTGCCAAGAAAGTCGGTGTCATTTCTGCCGATTACCAGAACGGTCTCCTTTCTGAAGAGGAAAAGCGCCGCATGACCATCGAGATATGGCAGGGTGCGAAGCAAGAAGTCGAGACTGAAATCGCGGCGAAGCTCGACCCGATGGGTTCTGTCTCGGACATGGTGAAGTCCGGTGCTCGCGGTACGCTCGGCAACCTCACTCAGATGGCAGGTATGAAGGGCCTCATTCAGAACACCGCCGGTGTGACGATCGAAGTGCCGATTATCTCCTCTATGATCGAGGGATTGAATCCAATCGAATACTTCATGTCCACGCACGGTGCCCGCAAGGGTCTCACCGACACTGCGCTCGGTACGGCAAAGGCCGGGTACCTCACACGCCGCTTGTTCGACGTCGCGCAGGATTCTATTGTCACTGAGCATGATTGCGGCACAGATCGCGGTGTGAAGATTAATCGCATCAGCGCCTCTGGCATCCAGATCAATTACGCAGAAGCACTTCGTGGCCGCGTACTCGCAGAAGCAGTGAAGGATCATGATGGCACGGTGCTCTTCAAGAAGAATCACTACATCTCTATCCTCGATGCAGAAGCACTCAACGCTGCATCAACCGTCATGACGGTCGTTTCGCGTTCTCCGATGTCATGTGAGACTCGCTACGGCGTCTGCCAGACCTGCTACGGTATGGATCTCACGACACAGGATATCGTTGATCTCGGCGAGGCTGTCGGTACCGTAGCCGCGCAGGCTATCGGCGAGCCGGGCACTCAGCTCACTATGCGTACGTTCCATGCCGGCGGTGTGGCCTCCGTAGGTGGCGACATCACGAGCGGTCTCCCTCGCGTGGAAGAAGTGTTTGAAAAGCGTTCTCCGAAGAATCCGGCGGTTATCAGCAAGTCCGATGGTATCGTGTCCGAGATCAAAGAAGAGGGTCGCGAGAAGGTCATCGTGGTCGCGCCAGAGGCCGGCCAAGGCAAGAAGGATGGTTCGTCGTACGAATACATTGCGCCGTACCCTCGCGTACCACTCGTGAAGGAAGGCGATATCGTCGTGCGAGGACAAATCCTCACCGACGGTTCGGCTGACCTCGACGAACTCTTCGAGTACGCCGGTCGTGCTATGACACAGGAATATATCATTACGGAAGCATCGAAGATTTACGAGCTTCAAGGCGCTCCGGTTTCTCGTAAGCACCTTGAAGTCGTCGTGAAGCAGATGTTTTCTCGCGTGAAGATTTCTGAAGCCGGCGACACTGACTACTCAGTGGGCGATGTCGTGGAAGATTGGGAATTTGCAAAGGCCATCAAGGAGATGGACGAAGCAGGGAAGCTCCCTCCGAAAGCGAAAGAGATTGTGCTCGGCATCAAGGAAAGCGCTCTTTCCCGCCGTTCATTCCTCTCTGCTGCTTCCTTTGAGCAGACGACCAAGATTCTCATCAATGCATCGCTTCGCGGCAGCATCGACAGGCTTCGTGGTCTCAAGGAGAACGTCATCCTCGGGCGCCTCATTCCTTCGGGAACTGGCTTCACGGGAAGCAAGAAGCATGCGCACATTGCGAAGCTTCAAGCTGAACGTCCGATGCCAGCGTCTTCCGAGACACGGACGACTAGTTTCGCCCCACGCCAAACCCGCGCTTTGTAGTCCGTTGAAAATCGCGATCTGCATCGTTGCGGACGCCTGCCGATTTCTTCCGTCGTACCACACAGTACGCCTCTAGAAATCAACTGCCCGCGCCTCGCGTCTCATCGATTTTCAACAGGACTTTGTGATAACAGCAAAAGCAAAACCGCCTTACGGCGGTTTTGCTTTATATATAAATGAGTGACGGCGCAGGAACCCGAAGGTCCTGCGCCGTTGCTTCACAGTCTCGGCTTGGTGACGTAGTTCAGTATCGCCACGATGGCCGTCCCGACGAGAAAAACGTACATGCCGATTTGTTCCGACTCGACATACAATCCAGTCGCAGCCGCTCCGATACCGACAAGTACTTCAGCCACAATAAACAATTTTGTGCGCATACAATCTCCTGTTTATATGCGTGGGACAAACACGCGTTCTGTCTGAGAACATAATAGCATATCAATATACAGTTGTCAATACTGCGTAAAACGCGGTAGAATCGAGGTAATGGCAAAGGACACGGTGGCAGAGATTAAGGAGCGACTGAGCATACAGGATATTATTGCGCCGTATGTGAAGCTCACGCGAGCGGGGAAGTCTGTGCGCGGTCTCTGTCCATTTCATAAAGAGAAGACACCGAGTTTCCATGTGAGTCCTGAGCGCGGGACCTGGCACTGCTTCGGATGCGGTGAGGGCGGCGATGGGTTCTCATTCATTGAGAAAGTCGAAGGTGTCGATTTCAAAGGCGCAATGAAAATTCTTGCGGAGAAGGCTGGCGTCGTTATTGAATACTCGGGAGGCGGCACGCGAGAAGATACTTCAAAGAAGGATAGGCTGCGCGAAGCGATGGTACGCGCACAGGAGTGGTACGCTCAGCGTTTGAAAGATAGTCCAGCGTACCCGTATGCGCTCAGTCGCGGACTGACGCCCGAGTCGATTGCTGGATGGGGATTGGGCTTCGCTCCCGACAACTGGAGGGAACTTCTCGAAGCATTTACGCTGCTTGGATTTACCATACCGGAGATGCTTGGTGCCGGACTTATCAAAGAGGCAGATGGGAAGCCGGGCACCTACTATGACCGGTTCCGTAACCGGCTCATGTTCCCGATACGCGATGCGGCTGGGCGAGTTGTCGCGTTTACGGGCCGCGCTTTGGCCGCTGACGACCTGGCGAAGTACCTGAATAGTCCGGAAACAGAGCTCTACCACAAGTCTGAGATTCTCTTCGGCATGGACCGTGCGAAAGATTTTGTGCGCGTGCGCGGCTTCACTATGCTGGTGGAGGGCCAGCTAGATGTCCTCTTGGCGCACCAGGCGGGCTTCACAAATGCGGTTGCACTGTCGGGCACCGCGCTTTCAGAGAAACATCTCGGTCTCATGAAGCGCTACAGTGACAACCTCATGCTCGTGCTCGATGCCGATCCGGCAGGACTGAAGGCGACCGCGCGCTCGGCGCAGCTCGCGCTCATGAGCGGGCTCCGGGTGAAAGCCGCACGATTGCCGAAAGGAAAGGATCCTGCCGATCTCATCAGTGAAGACTCAAAAGAGTTCGGTGTGCGTATCGCAGCAGCGAAGCCCATCGTTGAATTCTTCCTCGCCGAGCTTGCGGAGAGCGAGCGCGACCCGCACAAGCTCATGCAGAGAGCCGAGCAGATTGTGCTCCCGCTTATCGCGGCGATACCAAGCCCGATGGAGCGCGAACATTTCGTGCAGGTAGCTGCACAAGCGCTCGGGCTGTCGAGTGAAGCGGTGCGCGAATCCCTCAAACGTATTCCGCGACAACAGGACATCACGGATACGGTGCGTACTGCGGCAGCACCCGCTACCGCCCGTTCGTCGCGTGAATTGCGCTCTGAACAGCTCTATGCCGTTTTCCACGCATACGCTGGAACTCCGCTTGCAGAGCGTGTCAAAGTGAGGTATGGTCAGATTACTGAAGCCGAACTGTCGCCCTCAGATGCCCCTCCAGAAGCAGTCCTGTTCACGATAGAACAGACCTTCGGTGAGGAACCTGCAGAAGACGCCGCAGACGAGCTTCTCCACGCCTTTGAAATTGCGGTCATCCGCGAGGCGTATCAAGAAGCAGTGGGGGATTTGCGAAGAGCTGAAGCAGCAGGGGACGACTCACGTATTAAAGAAGCGCAGGAAATCTGTTCGAAACTCTCGGTGCGCCTCGCCGCACTCGGGTAGCTATAGGGTTATTTTTCTACTCACTTATTTTTTGTATGGCAAAAACCGTTTCCAAAAAGAAAAAAACCACCAAGAAGAAACCAGCTGCGAAAAAGCTGGTGCGTTCTTCTGTATCTAAAAAACACGTAGCACCAAAGAAATCGGCAAAGAAATCGGTCAAGTCGGCAAAGAAAATTCTGCACGCAAAGAAGAAGATTGTTCGCGTTGCGGCAAAGGGTGCAAAAGCAAAAGCGCTTTCAGAGAAAGCGATGACTGCGGAGACGCTCATCGAGAAGGGCAAGGAGCGCGGCTATGTCACGTATAACGAAATCCTCAAAGCGTTCCCACACGTGGAAGAGGATGTGAGCTTCCTTGAGTCGCTGTATGAGCGCTTTTCTATCGCCGGCGTCGACGTGCTTGAGGGCGGCATGCTTGAGGATGCTGCCGACGAATACCTCGCGACTCGCAATATCAAAGATCGCCACTCCACGAGCTATGATTCCATCCAGATTTATCTCCGCGAGATAGGCCAGTATCCGCTTCTCACTGCCGCTGAAGAGCGCGAGCTCGCAAAACGCATCGAGAAAAGCGATGCTGAGGCGCGCAATATCCTCGCGCGCAGCAACTTGCGCCTCGTGGTCTCCATCGCGAAGAAGTACGTCGGCCGTTCGCCTGACCTCACGCTTCTCGACCTCATCCAGGAAGGGAATCTCGGTCTCTTCCGCGCTGTCGATAAGTTCGACTGGAAGAAGGGCTATAAATTCTCGACCTATGCGACCTGGTGGATTCGCCAGGCTATCACTCGTGCGCTCGCTGACCAGTCGCGCACCATCCGCATTCCTGTGCACATGGTGGAAACCATCGCGAAGTATAAGCAGGTCTCGCGCCGCCTTTCGCAAGCGCTCGGTCGCGACCCGCAGCCAGAAGAAATTGCTATCGAAATGGGTGTTGAACCAGAAAAGATTTATCAGATAGAGAAAATCAATCAGGATACCCTCTCTCTTGAAAACCCTATCGGATCGGACGATGATGAGCGCTCCACGCTCGGCGATTTCATTCCTGATGATAAGATTCCGTCACCAGTGCAGGAATCCTCTGAGCGTATTCTCGGTGAGCAGGTGCGCGCCATCCTCGACGACCTCTCTCCGAAAGAGCGCAAGATACTCGAAATGCGCCACGGTCTTATGGACGGCGTCTACCACACGCTTGAAGAAGTGGGGAAGGAATTCGGCGTGACCCGCGAACGCATCCGCCAGATTGAAGCGAAGGCGCTGGAGAAAATTCGCACACACGACAAAGCCCGGTATTTGAAGTCATACTAAAAGCTCGCTCGGCATGTCCTTGCGGGAGCACACGTCACTTGCCCCTGCGGGCAAGTGCGTTCACTCTCGCCGTCGCAAATGAGAGCGCGGCTGCCCTACAGCGCTCTCATTACCATGCTGCTTCGGCTCCGAGAGTCTCTCCTCAGGATATGTCTTCGCTCGCCCAGAAGCGCGATGATGTACACTCTACCCATGGCGACATCGGCAGCATTTAAAGACGCATACAAGAAGCTCAATGCGAAGCAGAAAGAGGCTGTAGACATGCTCTACGGTCCGGTCATTGTCGTTGCTGGTCCTGGGACGGGCAAGACGCAGATGCTCGCGCTTCGCATCGGGAATATCCTCCTCAAATCGACGGGGACGAAACCTGACGAGATACTCGCGCTCACGTTTACGGAGAGCGCCGTCGCGACGCTTCGAGCGCGTCTCGCGACGTCCATCGGTGGCGCGGCGTACCGCGTGCGCATTCATACGTTCCATGGTTTTGCACAATCAATACTGGAGCTGCGACCTGATCTCTTTCCGCGTGTCGCGCTCGGTACGCATCTCTCTGCAGTGCATGGCGTCGAATTGATGGAACGACTACTTGATGCCGGAGCATACGTGAAGATACGTAATCCGAAAAATCCGCATCGGTCGGCACGCGACCTGCTCGCGTTCATGAGCGAACTGAAGAAAGAGCACTACACGCCGGAGCGATATCTCGCTGAACTCACGAAAGAGCATGAGGCTGTGCTCGCCGATCCCGATCGCGTACACGAGAGCGGGAAATACGCGGGCCAGGAAAAGGGCGAGCATACACGTCGCCGTGAGCGCGTCGAGAAGCATCTCGAAGTTGCGCATCTTTTTGCTGCATATCAGGAAGCGCTCGAGCGAGAATCGCTCTACGATTACGACGACCTCATCAGCGAAGCGATACGCGGTCTTGAGAACGACGAAGGATTTCGCGCGCAGGTAGGTGAGCGGTCGCAGTTCGTACTTGCCGACGAGCACCAGGATGCGAATCCGGCCCAGAACCGCTTGCTTGAACTGGTGACTGATTTCGACGGCTCGCCGAATCTCTTCATCGTCGGCGATGAGAAACAGGCTATCTATCGTTTCCAGGGAGCCTCTCTCGCCTCGTTTTTTTATTTCAAAGAGAAATATCCTGAAGCAAAAGTCATCTCGCTCAGCGAGAATTATCGCTCTACTTCATTGATACTTGCTGCCGCGCACGACCTCATCGCGCCTGCCCCCGTGCCCGACGCGGCATTCCGCCCGCTTCTCACTGCCGCTCGCGGCGAAGGAGGGGCGGTAGAAGAAGTCGTGTGCGATACGCCAAGACAGGAGCAAGAGACTATCGTTGCATATATCAAGAAGCTCCATACAAGCGGCGTGCCATATGATGATATAGCGATTGTCACGAAGAAGAATGCCGATGTGCTTACGTTTGCGGACTATCTGCGGCGCACCGGTATTCCCGAAGATCATATGACGGCCGAGGCGAGCGCGCTCGCGCACCCGGTGGTGCAGCTTTTCATATCACTCATAAAAGCCGCGACGGATTTATCTCAGGATGCACCTCTCGCTCGCGCACTTTTCATGCCGGGCATCCCGATGCCGCTTGCAGGGCGCATGCAACTCTTGGCCATTCCTCGCACACGCACCCTTGAAAAGACAAGGGTGCCCCTTGTAAACGTAATTGAAGGTCAGGGGGGGTCCGAGATGAAGGAATGGGTGTGGAAACTCAAGAAGTTATCGGAAGAAATGCCGGCCACACCGGTAGTCGCATGGCTTGCGCGTCTTGCGAGTGAGAGTGGTCTCGTTGTGGGTATTCTCACGCTCGGCGAGAGCGAGGAGGCATATGAGGCTTACCAAGGCTTCATGGAGGAGGCTGCTCTCCTCTCTCGCGAGAACCCAGAGGCAACAGCGCTCGACTTGCTTGCTCGCCTCGCACTCATGGAGAAGCATGAACTCCGCGTGGCGCGGCCGCGAACGAAGCACGCGGGGGTCCGCATCATGACGGTGCATGGTGCGAAAGGGCTTGAGTTCCCATACGTCGTAATAGCTCATGCGACTGATGAGAAATGGATGCGCGGAAAGAACGATGAATTTTCTCTGCCCCGACGCCAATGGGTCGGGACCCCGACCGAAGCGTCGGGGATGCTTGAAAAGGAAGATGATGAACACGATGTGCGTCGCTTGCTCTATGTCGCGCTCACGCGCGCGAAAGACGGAGTGCTCATTACTCGTTCGGAAGTGACCGAGGAGGATCGTGCACAAACGCCGCTTCGATTCCTCTCTGACCTCGCAACTCACCTGATGCCCGCCGTAGTCTTGGGAAAGTCTGACTTTCCCAAGACTACGGCGGAGCCGTATGCGCTGCGCACTATACTCGACCCGAATTTCCTCAAAGAGCGACTCATTGTCCGCGGCTTTTCGCCGACCGGTTTTAATAACTATGTGCAGTCGCCGTGGCAGTACTATTTCCGCACGTTGCTGCAGCTCCCCGATGCGCCGTCGCTTCCAATGCAATTCGGTACTGCGATACACGCAGGACTCCGAGCCTACGCGGATGCCGTAAAACAGGGAGGTGCAAGCATTGAAGTGGCGATAGTGGGATTCCATACGGAGCTCCATCGTTTGCCGCTGACGGCACTTGATAGAAGCGAGCTCGCGAAAAAAGGCGAAGACGTGCTCCGCGGCTATCTCGCACAAGAAGGCGCGAGCATTCCAGGCGAAAACGAATCTGAAATCTCGATAAGCACCTCGCTCGCCGTACCGGGCGTAGGTGACATTCCTCTCTCTGGGAAACTCGACAGGTTGGATATGCTTCCTGACGGCACAGTTTCCGTTATTGATTACAAGACTGGCAAAGCGAAAAGCGAGAACGATATTCGCGGCCTCACGAAATCAGGCGATGGCAATTACTACCGCCAGCTCGTGTTCTATAAACTTCTGCTTGATAAGGACGGTCGTTACACGATGAATGAGGGCGCACTGCACTTCGTCGAGCCCGATGAGAAAGGGAAGTGCACTATTCGCCGATTCACCATAACCGCTGCCGAGGTTGCTGCGCTTGAAGTCGAACTCATTGAAGCGGCCAAGCATATCGCTGATGGCTCAGCATTTACTGCTGCCTGTGACCCCGAGATGTGTAACTACTGCGACCTCGTTGGATTTTTGACGAGTGATTGACATAACATATATTATACTATATAATATAAATTAGTGCGATAATCCGTTGCACTACCTCAATAGGAGAGAATCTTGAAAGCTTTCTTAAAAGTAGTCCGTATCGTCGCGGCATTCATCATCGCAACGGCCGTGAGCGGGACGTTCTGCCTCTTGATGCTCGTGGCCGCTGCGGAGAATGCCGATCGCGATGAGCGCACCAGCGCTGTCCAGTACACCTGCGGTGCCGCAGGAAACTACGCTCAGTGCTACCAGCAGGAGACGCGGAAATCGCTGATCTCCATCTCCGGCGGCGGCATATCGTACGACATGCACCTCGTGATCGGTTCAATCATCACAGCCTGCCTCTTCGTCGTGCTATTCATCGCCATCGGATTCCCGGCAATTCGAAATAAGGCCATCAAAGTAATGGGATAAGCCCCGCCCACAACGAGAACCGTTGGAGGGCGGTTTTCTATTTCGCGTTCGCGAGCGCCTGGTCGACAAGCGCTTTGACAGCTTCGTACGGGTAACTGCCGTTCATCACGATAGGTGGCTTTCCAGCAACGAGTATGAGCGAATAGGGCGTACCCTGCGCACCGACATCTAGCGCATTCTTTCGATCGGCGGTTATGCGGTCGACAACAGTAGTCGACGCATTGGCGAAACAGCTGGCGAATGCATCGCCCGGAATGGCAAGCGATTCCGCAAACGTCCCATACTGTGCAGGGTCCACTGGCTGGTGTGCATAGAGCGTGTCCGCAAATTTCCAGAACGCGTCGTTGCCTCCTGCTTGCGCCGCGCACTCAGCCGCCTCGGCATGCTTCATTGCATTCGGATGTATCTCACTCAACGGAAATTCTCGATATACCCAAGCGACGTTGCCGTCCGTGCCTGCATTGGCTACGACCTGGTGGAGTACCTGGCTGAATCCGCTGCAAAATTCGCAATCGAAGTCGGCATATTCGACTATTATGACTTTCGCCGCAGGATTGCCGAAGATATGATCGCTGGTGCCCACGGGGCGTACGAGCGCAGGGTTGCCGCCGGAGAGCGCAGCCAACTTCGGCATCGAGATATAGACCGCGAGCGCAATGATAATCCCGCCAACAACAATCGCGGCAGGGATGGTCAATGTTGGCTTCATAGCTGAAACGCGTGGGTCATCGAGGGTACTGTGCTTTTCCGTTCGCTCCACTTCGAGGTATCGAGTTTGATATCGCGGATATCTCGCAGGTCTTTGTATTTCAGTACGCCGTGCTTCATTGCATAGTCATAGAGTTCGCGTGTGAGACGCACATCTTCGATGCAATACTCACGCACGAGGTCTTTCTTCCCCTCGCGCCACCATTCGCCCGCCTTGAGTCCGTCGCCAGATTTACCTCGACCGAGTGTCGCTTCGGCGAGCGATTGCAACCGTAGGCGCCGTCCGAGCACACTCTGTACTTCAACGAGAAGGTCGAGCGACGGTACATGGGTCAGATCGCCAGGGTAGTAGCGATTCAGAAGCGGAATATCAAAAGAGTTTGAATTGTATCCGATGAGAAAATCTGCGTGTTCGAGAATAGGCCACAACTTCGGCAAGTCCTCTTTATCGAAGGACGTATATTCATTGGTTAAAGAGTCGTGGATGGCGACGACAATGAGTTCTTGCTCGTTCACGTCGATATGGCCGCGCACCACGGAGTCGGATATCGATTCGATGTCGAAAGTGATGGCGCGAGGCATATGTATTGCTAGCTGCCTGTGCGGAGCCGTACAGGGAGTTCTGAGATAGGCAGACCAACTTCTTCACCGGTCGCGAGCACTTTCATTCGCACACTCTGACTCGCAAGCTCGTCAGCGCCATACGCGATGAAAAGCGGAATACCGCGCTTTACCGCGTCTTTGATTTGGTCGCCAAGGCCGCGCTCGGTCAGGTTCACGAATACACGCGCACCTTCTTTCCGAAGGGTCTCTGCAAACGCTTGTGCGCCAGGAATGTCGTTTGCGGTAGGCGTGCCCAGATAGAGCTGAGGAGTATGCGCGTCGGTGCTTGGTGTAAGCGAATGAGTTTCAAGGAAATCAGCAAGCGTAACGTCGCCCATGCCGAAGCCGATAGCAGGAATAGGGTCTCCGCCGAAAAGCGCGACAAGCTTGTCGAAGCGTCCGCCGCCGAAAAGGGAACGGGGATTCGCAGGATTCGTGTCATATATCTCAAATACGATGCCGGTGTAGTAGTCGAAGCCGCGTGTGAGTGTCGCATCAAATATTGCATTTGCGACGCCTCGCTTCTGGAGCGCCTCAATAGTATCAAGCAGGGCACGCTTTTCCTTCGCAACTTCCGGCGCAGAGCCTGCGTCAGTAATGATGCTGAGCGGGTCGTGGTTCGTAATAGCAGATTGAGCTGCTGCAAACGCCTGGGGCGTCATCTTCGCTTTCTTATCGAGGAGGCGGAGATAGTTGCGCGTCGCATCAGCTTTGAGTCCGGCAGCGGCGCACGCGGCGGTGAGGAGCGCTCGCGAATTGATGCGAATGATAAAGTCGCTTTCTTTAGCCCCGAGTGCTCTCAGAAGTTCCGAGGCGATGGAGATAATCTCGATATCAGTCTCAGTCGAGGCAATGCCGACCAAATCGACATTCAGCTGGTAATGCTCACGGAGCCGGCCTTTTTGCGGGCGCTCATATCGAAAGACATTTGGGATGGAGAACCAGCGCAAGGGCAGAGGGAGCTCACGGCGCTTATGGGCTACCATACGCGCGAGAGTCGGCGTCATCTCAGGGCGAAGCGTCACTTTGCGATCACCGCGATCCATAAACGTGTACGTCTGCTCGTTGACTATCTCCTCGGAGGTCTTTGCTTCATAGAGCTCGGAGCGTTCGAGTGGAGAGGCATTATATTCTTCATAGCCCCACCCGTGAAGTGTAGTCCGAAGGGTGGTGAACATCGCCTCCATCTTTGCCCAGTCGGCAGGATAGAAATCGCGTACGCCCTTATACGGATCGGTCGAGAGCGGTTCGGACATGCACAGATTTTATCATGCCAGCGCCGAATCGGTATTTTTTGACTTTGCGTGTCGTCTCGGCTAGATTGAGGGCGGATTGCAGTACTCGTATCCAAGGCGGCCGCGGCTATCAGCGGAGACAACAGTGAAGGAAGTATATGGGAAAGCTTGCGCTCCTGTCGGTCACCGACAAAACTGGAATCGTCGAATTTGCCAAGGCGCTGATTGGGCTCGGCTGGGGCATTATCTCAACCGGAGGAACCGCGCGGGTGCTCGCTGAAGCGGGCGTCCCTTGTGTTTCTGTTGAGGATGTCACGCGATTTCCCGAGATGCTCGATGGCCGGGTGAAGACCCTGCATCCGAAGGTGTTCGCGGGCATCCTCGCTGATCGCGCGAAGCCGGCGCACATGTCGACGATTGCCGAACACCACATCAGCCCGATCGATCTCGTCGCCGTCAACCTGTACGACTTTGCCGGGAAGCCCGACATCGAACAGATCGACATCGGCGGACCGTCGCTCCTGCGTGCAGCCGCGAAGAACAGCGCTTCGGTCGCGGTGGTCGTGGACCCTCTCGACTACAACGGTGTGATTTGCGTGCTACGTGAGCACGGCGCAGTGCACGAGGAATTTCGCGAGGAACTCACCCTGAAGGTCTTCGAGACCACAGCCCAGTACGATGTCATGATCGCAAAATGGATGCGCGGACAGCGCGAGAAGGGCGAGCACTTCCTGCATCCAGCGGCCGGCGCCGCGCACTGACCGACCTCGGTCACCCACACGACCGCTTAGTAGCCTCACGGCGAACGGCGGTTGTTGCTTTTATACTGGCGCTGCCACCGTTTTCTCCCCGACGTATTTGAGGATGATATTGCGCACCTGCTCTGGTCTAGGAATGTTCTGCATATGAAATTCATCTTCAGCCCCCGCGCTCTGCACCGTGATATCGCCCATATTGAGAAGCGACTCAAGAACGCCGGTTACGTCGGTGGTAGCGTCTTGCACGCGTGAGAGAAAGAGGCTCGACACTTCGCGATTGAAGTAGCCGCGCTGCTTGATGGCGACGATGCGCATATTCGTGAGTATCCAGGCATTCAGGTAATAGCGAGTGAACGTGCTCCATGCCATGGTCCAGGCGATGAGGAGCCATACGCCAAGCGCTGCCCGTGCGACGGTACTGTGGTATTCGAAAAATGAACTATAGGGAGCAGTTGCCGGTACGAGTGGCAGTAGTTTAGGAATAGCAAAAGGCAGCACTGCCATAATGGCGTACGGAAGTAATTCAGCAGCAAACAAGAGCCAGTGCTTGCGCGCGACAAGCACTTCGTGTTCGCCCGGCTGGAGTTCGAATTCCCTCATGGTAGGTACGCGGTAAAAAATCCGGTGCCGGAGAGGGCGTAGGACATAAGAGCGAAAGATATGAAAAGGTGTGCGGCGATAGAAGGGAAGGCGACCCACGAGGCGTGGGAATATTTAAGCCAATGGTAGACAGCGACGAGCGTATAGAGCGCCCAAAAAGCAAACACCGCGAATAGCACCCATTGCACAATGATTCCCGACGACGGGAGTCCGGGGAGATTTAATTGTGAGAATACGGCGGAAGGGGAAGAGAAAGGCTGGAGCGGCTGATCGGGCATTACGGAAATGATACTACGAGTATACGCTCTTCGCCGTACTGGTCGGTGCGTATCTCGGCAGACAATTCCTGCGCGGAGAAGAGTACGCACGCCGCTTTCGCGTGCGCGCTATCGCACTCAATCCACGCCACTCCTCCTTTCTTAAGATGTGCGGACAGAGCAATTGCTATGCGGCGGATGAGGTCGAGCCCATCGTCTCCTGCAAAGAGCGCATGTGCCGGTTCGTATTCAGCAACGCTCACAGGGAGAGTCCGCTCAGCTGGGATATAGGGAGGATTTGCTGCGATGACATCGAATTGCATGTCCCCGAATGGTTCAAAAAGATCGCCGATACGAATGTCCGCGCGACTTTCGTCGAGATCGTTCTCGCGAATGTTTTTCGCGATGGTCGCTTCGTGTGCAGGATCGATTTCGCCGAAATACACCTGTGCACGAGGCAACTTCGCGAGCGCCGCGCATCCTATCGCACCCGACCCTGCGCACAGGTCGAGAAATGAAAGTTGGACATCGGATGTCCAACTTTGTAACAGCTGTTCAGTCCACCACTCAGTCTCGGTACGGGGGATGAGAGGTTTTGAATCGAGAGAGATACTCAGACCGAGGAATGGCACCGAGCCAATGACGTATCCGAGCGGCTCGCCCTTGGCGAGCCGCTCTTTATCAGTCTGGTACTCAGGTGTTTCCTCACCGCCGTACTTCTCGTCAAGGAGCCATTTCTCTTCTTTATTCATCAGTACACGCTATCATATTGCTGAAATTGGCGTTTTTTGCGCGTCGGCATCACTTTTTGAGTTATACAGAGATATACACAGCTTTTACCCAGTTTTTTCCTCAGTTTTTTCTTGACATTTATTCTCAATAAATAAGACTGATAAGAGTTCCTTCTCATCTGGAAAAAACCTAATACTTTTAACGGTCCTATACATGTGAACTTCGGCTCACTACCTCGGACCACTTATAAAAAAAGAGGTTCATTTCCACTCGAGAATGAACGGGCAAGGAAAGCACCGTTGGGGTGTTTTCCTTTAGCCAAAATTTCTATACGCACTCAGTCGCATACACAAAAAGAAAGTCCCGCTTGAAGCGGGACTTTCTTTTTGTCGCTAGCGATTCGATTGTAAGCGAAGCTTCTTAACTGCGCTCGCTCGTGAAAGAAAAATAAGAATTTCTCTTTCAGCTCACTCGCTTGTTAATAGCCGCCGTGGCCGTAGCCACCGCTATTGCCACCACCGAAACCACCGCGGTCACCGCCACCAAAACCGCCTTCGCGGCGAGGAGGACGATCACCTTGCGGGCGAGCGAAAGAAACGGAGAGCGTGCGCCCATCCATCTCCTTGCCATCCCAACGGTCGATAGCTGCCTGAGCTTCCGCCTCGGTTGCCATCTCGACGAATCCGAAACCGCGTGAGCGGCCCGTCATACGATCGCTAATGATGCTTGCAGATACGACATTACCGGCCTCACCGAAGGCCTTCTTCATATCGTCTTCTGTTGAGCGATAGGGAATTCCGCCTACGTAGAGCTTGTTTCCCTGTACTGCTGATGCTGACTGCTGATTATCCATGTGTAGATCTAACCGGTTAAATCTCGCCGAAACTGAACACTTGCGGTCCGTGAAGACCGAACGAAGCTCGAATACTCTGCGAGTGGGGATTAATATAACAGAAATATTGGGATATCGCAACCCCAGTCCCTAGGGTGTGGATAAGCACTTGCGTTCAATTGACAGTCACTCTCATGGGAGTACACTTATTCACAAGATTGACAATCTGTTTTCGGATTGTATAAGTTTGTTTTGCCGATCTTATTACTAAGGGGCCGTCGTAAGAAATAATTATTTATGAACAAGACCTCACGTCTTTCTGTTCTCGCCGTGCTTTCGGTTCTCTCTCTTGGAGCCTCTGCTCCTCTCGCGTTTGCAACGACACTAAACGTATCTTCTGATTCTGCCAGTATTGATTATCGCAATGCTGTGGTCAAGGCAGCAGATCATATGGTGACAACTCAAAATACCGATGGAGGTTGGGATTGGGGAACTCCTGATTCTAGCCCTGCGACCGGTTCCGCAGTGAATACTTTGGGAGTCACAGCACAAGCGTTAGTTGATGCGTATCGATTGACCCATCAAGCAAAATATCTTATAGCTGCAAACAAGACTTTTGCGCTGTTGCAGAAAAATAGCGCACCTTCTACTTTCAAGTTGAGAGGCCCCGACATCTCCTTCCTCGTCGACTTATCGACGGTAACTGGTGATCCGAAATATGCAGACTTTGCCAAGACTGGCTGGGATAACGACTTAACAAGGTTTGGTAGTGGAACTGCAACAGGTTTCGGGGATTCCATAAGAGACGCACGGCACTCACAGGGGTGGGATGGTCTGATTCCTTGGGATATTAATCTCTTCGTACAAGGTGTTACCAAACTTGCTAATTACAGCGTTGCGAATGCCGCCTATGGCGCAGATGCTACTGCTCTCGCCCAGGTCATATTCGACGATGTCAATGCGGCCACCCCTTTGTTCAATTGGAATGATGATACAGAAAATGGTTATCTTTTCGGGTTGACGGGGATGTTGAGTGCGATGTCTACGGTAACCGTGTCTTCCGCCATCACAGCAAATGATGTGTCTACAAAGTTGATGACGTACAGCCATAGCGGAGCATTTTTCGATCTGAGTGACGTTAATGCTCAAGGAGCGACTCCATCGGTCGATGATCATTTAACGACTGTTCAGACAACCGCCTATGCGGTTAAGGCCTTGATGCAATCTCCACAAAACGTTGCATCAGCGCAGCCTTCTATCGATTATCTTCTTGCTCAGCAAGACTCTGTATCCGGAGCATGGAAAGACGGAGTCGATGAGAACACCTAAGTTAATTCAGAGGCGGGAGATGCATTGGCAACGAAACTGACTGCTGCAAACACCTTCTACGCCATCCAGGACGCAGTGAACGCTGCAGCTGATGGAGAGACGGTCGCACTGAGTGACAATGCCACTACTACTTCACAGATAACTGTGAACAAAGCCATAACGATTGATGGGAATGGTCATACGCTTTACGCGCCTTTCGCGAAAACGGATAACACCAACAACGCCGCAATAGGAATCTTGCATTCTGGTGTGACGATTAAGAATCTTGTTGAGGATGGAACAGGTAGTACCGGCTCTCGTCACGGCATCAATATATTCGAAGCGACTTCAAGCGTGAGCCTAGACAACGTCACAGTGGAGAATAACGCCGCCTCAGGTGTGACCATAAATGGTTCAACCGTGACGATCAATAACATCACGACTGCGCACAATGTCTGGGGAGGTATCAACGCCGATCAGGCCTCTGATGCTCCAGACCCTACTTCTGTAACGATAACCGGGACGAGCTCTCATTCTGAGACTAATTCAGCGGTATGGGTTGATGACAACACAAAGGCAGTGTCAATTGTGGACACAAATAATCAGTATGCATCTACTACGTATCCACACGATGCTGTTATAACGGGTACATATTATGTACTAAAGACCGCAACAGTGGAGAATGAAGCTCAACTACGTTCAGCTTTGGGAAATTCACTCATCAGTACTATTGTGTTTGGCTCTGATATCACAACCGCTGCTCAGATAGATGTGGCACGATCGGTTACTATCGATGGCGCTGGCTATTACCTCAAGGCACCATTTACAGGTGTGAAAAATGCAAGTGACTCTGCGGTAAATATCACCGCAAACGATGTAACCATAAAAAATCTAGTCGAGGATGGTACCGGCACAACAGGAAATCGTGGCATCAATATCTACAAGGTAACGGGAGCCTTGCTTGATAACGTCACTGCTTCAAACAACTACAAGAACGGTATCGTCGTGAACGGCTCTACAGTCGTCGTGAATAATATCGTCACTAAGCACAATGGGTGGCAGGGTATCGATATCGATATGGGCGGGGATGTCTCTACACTCGCCAGTCTGACCGTGAACGGTACGAGCGTGCATGAAGAATCACTGGCAGCTATCCGTATTGATGACACATCGAAAATCCCGACACCTATCATGATTGATACGAATGATCAGTATGTCGCTTCTACCACAGCGACGGGCATAGACTATTACCTCAAGACGAAGAATACGAAGACGGCTACGGTTGATCATCAGACAGGTTCCGGAACCAATAGTGTGACGGTTACTGTGGATATACCGGCAGATACCATCATCAGAGGCGATGCCGCATGGGATGGTACCCTCACGCCTCCTGCAGCAAAAGTGGTCTCGGTTACTATCTCAGGCTTCACTACGAATGTGACGTCCGCCATCGCAGTTGGCTCAAGCGACACAGATCTGACGTTCGATAAGGCGGTAAAGCTTACGTTCGCCGGCCAGGCGGGCAAGCTCGTTGGATGGTATAACCATGCGAGTGCATTCTCTGAAATAACAGCGACTTGTGCCGCAAATGACCAGGCGACCGGAGATGCTCTTGCTGCAGGCACCTCATGCAAGATAGATGCTGGTAGTGATCTTGTCGTCTGGACGAAGCACTTCTCAACATTCGCTACATACACACAGACCCCTATTGTTTACGGTAGCAGTAGTGTTGGCAGCTCAGGCGGTTCAATCGCGATAACCTCAGCAACATCTGCAACCCCAGCAGCGCCAGCGGTGAACCCAGCAGCGCCAGCGACTCCTGCAACACCTGCAACCGGTCGTGGTCGTGGTCGCGTGCTCGGTGCAGAAGCATACAACTTCACCAAGGACCTCCACATGGGCTCCTCTGGCGCTGATGTGACTGAACTGCAGAAACTTCTCATTGCAGACGGATTCGATATCCCTGCAATCACCAAGGGCACAGTGGCGTACGGTACGTTTGGCGGTCAGACGCTCTCAGCCGTCATTGCATACCAGAAAGCACATGGTGTCTCGCCTGCAAGAGGCTATGTGAGCACGCTCACGCGCGCAGAGCTCAATAAGGGCACTGCCGGAACAACTCCTGTAGCGACAGGGAAGTCGAATCTGACCGCAAGTCAGGCGAATTCCATCCTCGGACTTCTTCAGTCCTTCAATGCCGATGCGTCGGTCATTGCGAATGTGAGAGCGTCGCTCGGTCAGTAGATACCAGTTCGTGAGAAATGAACAATCCCGCCTCTGGCGGGATTGTTCATTTCTCAGATTTGTTGTATTGTTATTTGCACATGCGCAAGCCTCTCCATCACCATCTTCATGATTTCTTTCTCCCTACGTCGCGGAATGAATATCATCCGAATATCTTCAGTCGCGTGTCGGTCATAGTACTCGCGGTCCTCATCATTGGTTGTGAAGTCGGCTACGTCGCACAAACGAAATTCGTATTCCTCAATACAGATTTCCTCGCGTCAGTGCTCCCCGGAGTGCTCGCTAATCTCACGAATGTGGATCGGGCAGATAGCGGCTTGGCGCCAGTGACGCGCAACCCGCTTCTCGATGCTGCAGCACAAGCGGCGGCGCAGGACATGGCCACCAAGGGTTACTTCTCCCACGTAGCACCTGATGGCACGACGCCATGGTCGTGGCTTGATAAGACAGGGTATGTCTACAGTTATGCTGGGCAGAATCTCGCTGTAAACTTCACGGATTCGCAAAATGTAGAGACCGCATGGCTCGAATCTCCGACCCATCGTGCCAACATTATGAAGTCGCAATACACTGAAGTGGGTTTCGGCACAGCCAATGGCATATACGAGGGCCAAGAGACGACATTTGTCGTAGAATTTTTCGGAACTCCTGCGGCTGTCGCTGCTAAAAAAGATATAGTACCAATCAAGGTTGCTGCCGTGGTGAAGTCACCTTCTCAGTCGGGCAATACCCAAGTTCTTGGTACTGAAGTAAAGAAGGAAGTAGAAGTTGCTGGTACATCATCTCCTGTTGCAGTAACTACCAATCCAGTCGCTCCGCTCCCAACAGAGACACAGGGCTTCCTTGCAATGCTTACTTCACCGCTTACTGCGCTTGAAACGGTATTCACTGTATTGCTGGCGCTTATTGCGTTCGCGTATGGCATCACTGTATTCATGCACGGCAAAATGCTACACCCGCGAGTAGCTCTCGGTGGCGCAGCTCTTCTACTTCTTATTTCTGCGGCGTTTCTTGGAAGCGCTCTGCTCAATGGTTCTGTACATCTTGCATCGAACGCACAGATGGCAAGCATCGAGGCCGCATTGCCGTAGCTATTTTACTGCTGCGGAGGCAGCGTCGGGCGTAGCTGGATGAGCGAAGCGGACACGCTTCCATCGCTATTCGTCGTACCTGATACGATAATAGTCGAACCTGTCGCTACGTCAGTCAGTGCGCCGTTCACGCTTTTCGAGACAGTCGTATTCGGCGTGACAAGCACGACATGTGAACTTCCATCGCGTGTATTAAGTGTGATGCTTCCCGAATCTTTTGCTGCGACTGTTCCTGTAAGGAATCCACCGCTAGCACCTCCAGCGCGTGTACCTCCAGCGAACCCCCCGCTGCGTACTGTTTGACTTGCTGCCGCTGGGTGAGCGAAGGCAATTGCTCCTTCGTACCCGAGACCGGCCCCAATGATAAGCGCTATGACCCCAATGCTGATGATTTTGTTATTCATATACATATATTTGATTACATACGGTTAATACTCCTGTGCGGTGCGTTTTTATTCATAACGCAAAGCATCAATAGGATTGAGATTGGCAGCTCGGCGCGCCGGGTACCAGCCGAAAATAATACCGATACCCGCAGACACACCGAAAGCCAAGAGTACTGATGAGAGGGTCACCTGGGCGGTAAGGAGGCCGGTGAGCGTCACGGCGAAGGATATGCCCCATCCGAGTGCGATGCCGATGCCGCCACCAATAAAGGTGAGTGCGATAGCTTCGGACAGGAACTGATTATTGATATCTTTCTTCGTCGCCCCGATGGCTTTCCGCAGCCCGATCTCGCGCATTCGCTCAGTGACGGTGGTAAGCATCATGTTCATGATGCCAATGCCACCGACAATGAGGGATATGCCCGCTACAGCCGCAAGCAATGTCGTGAGCGTCGATGTCACGCTTGAAGCAGCCGAGACAAGGTCAGTCTGGTTGAGGATACTGAAATCGGCTTTTGTGGGGTCGCTGATATTGTGGCGAGCCATCAGGAGTGCCGTCACATCGTTCTGCACTTGTGTCATGTCTCCTTGTGTCGTCGCTTGGATGTCTATATTAGAAAGGTAAGCATTTCCATTACCTGCGAAGTATTGCATCGCGGTGCCGATTGGAATGAAGACCGTAGTGTCGGTATTGCCGATGCCGGAAGCGCCCTTCGTCTTGGTCACGCCGATGATAGTGAAGAGAATATTATTGATGCGGACTGTTTGTCCGAGAGCATCACTTGCCACTGCATTCGTGCCGAAGATATCGGTCACGACCGTTGGTCCGACTACGGCTACCTTCGCGAGCGAGGTGGATTGGTTATCGGTGATAAAGGACCCCTGATCGATGACCAAGTTGCGGATAGTGAGGTAGGCAGCATCCACACCATCAACCGTCGTGTTCGTATTCGCACCCGAAGCAGCGACCTGATAGCGGCTGGAAAGTTCGCCCGAGACTGCCGCGACGTTTGCAACCTGTGCAATCGCATTTTCATCAGCGACTGTGAGTGACCGTGCGGTGCCTCGACCGCCAGAGACGCCGAAGCCTATTTGTCGTGAGGCACCTGGCATCACTTCAATCAGATTTGAACCGATAGATTGTATGGATGACTGAATTGAGGATTGTGCTCCCTGGCCGATAGCGGTGAGTGCAATAACGGATGCGATACCTATGACGATGCCGAGCACAGTAAGGCTCGACCGCACTTTATTTGCGGAGAGAGCGGCGTACGTCTCATCGATAAGGTCACGGTTTCTCATACAGCATTGTCATACAGCTTCGTCTCTCCTATCGCATCGCGTGGCGAGCGACTCTTCTCATCGGAGACTATCTCGCCGTCTCGGATGCGGATGATGCGATTGGCATGTTCAGCGATATCCGGTTCATGCGTGATGAGGATGATGGTGCGTCCGTGCTCGCGATTGAGTTTCTGGAGTGTGCCGAGGACAACAAGACTCGTGCGGCTGTCGAGGTTGCCTGTGGGCTCATCGGCAAGAATGAGTGCAGGGTCGTTCACAAGAGCTCGCGCGATGGCGACGCGCTGGATTTGTCCGCCTGAAAGCTGGTTCGAGAGATGGTAGAAATGCGACTCGGTAAGTCCGGCGGCAATGAGAGATGCTGTAGCGCGTGCATGTCGCTCCTCGAGCGGAACACCCGCATATACGAGCGGGAGCATCACGTTTCGGAGTACGGTCGTACGAGAGAGGAGATTGAAAGATTGGAATACGAAACCGATCTTGTCTTTGCGTATGTCGGCCAGCTCATCATCGCTCATCGTCGAGACATCTTTGCCATCGAGCGTATAGGTGCCTGAGGTGGGCGTATCGAGGCATCCGAGGATATGCATGAGGGTCGATTTCCCACTGCCTGACGGTCCCATGATGGCGACGAACTCCCCCTCATCAATAGAGAAAGAAATATTATTCAGCGCCGTATACGCCTCGGGAGTATCTGAGTTATAGGTTTTCGTGATGTGAGAGAACTCAATCATTGTCCCAGTGCGCGAATTGTGCCGCCGCCGGTTCGTGCGCCCGCAGCGCCTGAACCGCCGAAGAGCGAGGTTGATGCTGCTGCAGATGTTTTTGTCGCAGCGGCAGTGCCTGCTATCGTCTGCGTCACCACTTGGGTGCCATCAGCGAGTCCGCTGAGGATAATGACGTCCTTATTGTCGGTAAGACCGGTTGTGACAGTCACTCGGGCAGGTGCGATAGCAGAGGTCACGTCAGTGCTCGAATAGCTTCCAGCTAGTGGAGGACTGAAGACAAGCACATAACTTTGACCATTTGATGACTTCACTGCGCTGCTTGGCACTGCGAGCCCCGTCTGTATGCCGGTGATGATATTGGTTGTCGCGCTCATACCCGACTTCACGCTCGGATTCGGCGTATCGAATGTCACGACTCCGGCATACGACACGACCCCTGAAGAGACAGTGCCAATCGTATTGACCGACGAGACAGTGCCCGCAATGGATACATTCGGCAATGCATCGAAAGTAATAGTCGCTTTCTGTCCAACGCTGAGTTTTGCAGCATCGACCTCATTCACTGTTATCGCGACACTCTGGTTATCGCTCACCATCGTCGCTACAGCGGTGCCGCTTCCGATAGTTTGGTATCGCTGCGTGTCGAGCTTCGCCACCGTACCGCTAAATGGAGCACGTACGACGGTGTCAGCGAGCGCTTGCTCGGCCTGCGCGAGCGCATCTTGCTTCATTTGGAGAGAAAGTTGGCTCGACTGGATATCGAGCGGATCCGCTCCGGCTTGCGTCTGAGCGAGCGAAGCCTGTGCCGCGGCGACCGCACGCTGGCTACTTGTCACGCTTGCACCGTCAGCAGCGAGTGCTGCGACATTCGAGTTCGTAGTCGTGGTGTACCCAGTGAGTGTGCTGATGTGACCATTCAGTGTTGAGGGAATAGTAAGATTGCGGTTCGTGAATATCGTGCTCACGAAATTGAGGAAATTTGTTGATGCTTTAAGCGCATCTGAAATATCAGCGACAGTTCGATAGGATTCAGTTACGAGCGCTTCTATCGTTGCGTCGTCGGCGCTTCGTGGTGTTGCTTTAAAGTCGGCGAGCGTTTGGATATAGGCCGTATAGGCCGTTTGATAGGCCGCTTCAGCCGTCGTGCGATATTGAACGACGGTCGAATCGTACGGTTCGACCATATCGCTATAGGCGTTCTCATTTTGCTGACTCGTGCGACCGGGGATTGTCATACCGTGCAGTACGGTGTCGAGGCCGCTCATGACCGTCGGCAGATTTAAGAAAGCCGCGGAGATGTCGTTGTAACCGTTCTGATGCGCCTGTACGAGATTCGCTTGTGCGGTCGCGAGCGAATTCTGAGATGATGTAAGCGTAGATGCATTTGCAGGTTCTTGGAGTTTCGCGAGCGCGAGCTGCGCCGACTGCAGCGATTGCTGTGCACTTACGAGGTTCTGTTGGGCGGTAGTCGGGTCGAGATAGGCGAGTGCTGTGCCCGCCGCTACATGCTGACCTGCCGATACCGGTATCGAGAGTATTTCACCCGAGGATTTCGATTGTACGTCGATATTCGAGCTTGCAGATACTTGCCCCGTCTCGCTCATAGTCGCGACGACAGTACTCGTTGCGACCATTGTAGTGACATAGTTGGGAGCTATAGAGGGAGCGGTGATGGCTCTGTATGTATAGTAGCCGCCATACAGCACAGCAGCCGCGACTATCGTAGCTATGACCTTGTGGGCGACCGCATATTTCCAGACGGTACTCCAAGCGGTTTGCGCGGTGTGGGCGATAGAGGTAGGCATGTAAAAGTGGATGAAATCGCAGTGATAAGAGGCTGCATCAGCCTTTAAAACATTACTACACCGCCGCCGTGCTTTTGTTCCTAGGACGCCGTTGGGGTAATCATGTCGCGTTTGATGTCTTCGAACGTGCCACCGACTTTCTTGCCAGGGTTGAGGATATTCAGCGGATCGAAGACTTTTTTCGTCTGTTCAAAGAGTGCAATCATCTCGGCGCCGAACAGCATCGGAAGATACGGGGTGCGGATGATGCCGTCGTTGTGCTCGCCGGTGGTAGTGCCGCCGGCTTCGATGACCATCTGATAGACCCTCGGGGCGAGGTCGAGGATGACCTGGCGATTCTCCGGTTTGGTGAGGTTCATGAGCGGGATGATATGAATGTTGCCATTACCGATGTGGCCCGCGACCGTGTAGATCATATTCGACTTGTATTCATCGAGGAGCGCATTGAGTTTCGGCAAGAAGGTCGGATAGCTTGAAGGCGGCACGACGAAGTCATCGATGAAGGGTGATGAGACAAGACCGTGCAGATTCTTACGCAGGAGGTTGAAGCTTTCGCGACGCACGATCCAATATTTCTCCGATTCCCGCTCATTCTTCTCTATCTTGGTCTGCACATCGAGTCCAGCGAGAGCATCGCGAGCCGCCATCGCTCTTCGGTCAGCTTCTTCTATCGTGTCCTCAGCGAACTCAGCCATGAGGATGAGCTTCGGCACGCCGCCGGTCGCGACCATTGCCGCTTCGGGGATGAAGTCGATGCCGAGCCGAGCCGCTTTGACGAGTCCCATTTGGGAAAGCATCTGCGGCATGAACTTCACAGCGAGCGTGAAGGTGTTGTCGTCATAGCTTTCAAATGATTCCGGGTTCTGTGGGAGGACGCGGTTCACTATCTCAGGCAGAATATTCAGGTCTTTGAGGAACACGACGAGCATAGCGCGGTGCTC